>JBAUGX010000173.1:0-3212 GCA_049679965.1 Vicinamibacterales bacterium | reverse complement strand
GCCATCGCGCTGGTGGCGCGCGCGGTGGGGGCTGGCCAGGAGGTGCGGGGGTGGCAGGTGGACCGCGCAGCCGCCTCCGTCCTGCGGAGCGCGGGGTACGGCGAGCAAATCCTGCACCGGACGGGGCACAGCCTCGGCGAGTCGGTCCATGGCAACGGCGTCAACATGGACGACTACGAGACCCACGACGACCGCCGATTGCTGGCCGGCACCGGTTTCACAATTGAGCCGGGCGTGTATTTTGAGGATTTTGGCGTTCGGTCGGAAATCAATATGATTGTGGGACCCCACGAGGCGGTGGTGACGGGGCCGATTCAGCAGGCCATCCTGGTACTCGAGTAGGAAGGAGCGGAAATGTCCACGCGCAAGACGTCGGTCTTCTACGGGCTGCTCATCGCCGTTATGTCGATGTCGGTCGGGCTGGTGGTCAGCTCGAGGCTCGGCCTCACGCCCGACTCGTCGGCCCAGGTCACCGCGGCGCCGCCGATGAACAGCGCGCCCGTGACGGGGGCCGTCGACGCTCAGACCTTCCGCAATATTGCGAAGGCCGTGACGCCGTCGGTGGTCAGCATCAGGACGGAGATGAAGACGAGGGCGCAAGATCTATCCGACTTCCTCGGAGGCGGCGGCGACACCACGCCCGACGACTTCCTCCGCCGGTTCTTCGGCGCGCCCGGTCAACCAGGCCAGCCAGGCCAACCAGGCCAGCCCGGACAAGGCGGGCAGGGACAGGGCGGCGGCACCCAGCGCGGGCGCGAGCAGACGACCCGGGCCTCGGGCACCGGCTTCATCATCAGCAAAGACGGCCTCATTCTCACCAACAGCCACGTCGTCGAGGAAGCGACGAAGATCGAAGTGTCGCTTTTCGGCGATGACGAGCAGCAGTACACCGCGAAGCTCATCGGCCACGACCGGCTGACCGACAGCGCACTCATCCAACTCATTGACAAGCCCAACCGGCCGCTGCCAGAGATCAAGTTCGGCGACTCCTCGCAGATGGCGCCTGGCGACTGGGTGATGGCTATCGGCAATCCGTTCGGGTACGCGTACTCGGTGACGGTGGGCGTGATCAGCGCAACCGAGCGCCTGTTCCCTGTCACCGACGGCCGCACCAACGAAATGATCCAGACCGACGCGGCGATCAATCCCGGCAATTCGGGAGGGCCGCTCTTGAACGTGCGTGGCGAAGTGATTGGCATGAATACCGCGATCATCACGAACGCGCAGTCCGAGGGCAACATCGGTATCGGCTTCGCCGTGCCGAGCAACGCCGTCCGCGAGCTGCTGCCGCAGCTGCGCGAGGGCAAAGTGGTGCGCGGCCGCATCGGCGTGCAGATCAACGCCATCCCGCGTGAAGGATTCGAGGACCTCGGCCTGAAGACCCGCGCGGGCGTGTACATCGCCGGGATCTCGCCTGGCGGGGCCGCCTCGAAAGCCGGGCTTGAGCCGGGTGACGTCATCGTCGAATTCAACGGCCGGCCGGTCGTCAAGACTGACGATCTGCAGAAGAGCGTGGTCGCCACCAGGCCGGGCACCACCGTGCCGATCAAGATCCTGCGCAACAAGCAGGAACGGACCATCAACGTGACGGTCGACCAGCTGGATCTGGACGCGGAGCAGAGCCAGCGAGCCCGTCGCGCCGACAACGGCGCCGAGCCGCCGGTGCAAAGCGAGATGGGGTTCGGGCTGATGCTCCAGGACATCCCGCCGGCGATTGCGCGCCGGCTCCAGATCCCAGGCAATCAGACCGGAGTGTTCATCACGGATGTGGATCCTAATAGTGGGTCGGCGGCCGCCGGCATTCGACCCGGCGACGTGATCCTAAAGGTGAACAACGTGACCGTCGCGAGCGCTGCGGCCGCGGGCCGCGAGCTGCAGCGGATCGCGTCGGGCCGCCTGGCCCAGCTCCTCATCTGGCGTGATGGCGCCCAGCTGTTCGTGCCAGTGAAGAAAGATTGATGATTGCGGATTGTTGATTGCGGATTGCCGATGTAGTTCGTGAGCGCGGCCCGGTCACGGTGGCCGCGTTCATGGATCTGGCGCTCTACGATCCGGAGGTTGGCTACTACGCCCGCGCGGCCAAACGATCTGGCCGCGCGGGCGATTTTTTTACGAGCGTCGATGTTGGCCCCCTCTTCGGCGACCTGCTCGAAATCCAGATCGCCGAAATGGCGACTCTCCTCGAGCCCCCAGCCTCTAGCCCCCAGCCCCTGGTCTTTGATCTCGTAGAGGCCGGCGCCAGCAACGCGCAGCTCTCGACCGACATCCTGCGAGCCGCACATCGACGCGACCCGGCGGTCTACGACCGCACCCGGCTTCATCTGGTGGAGGCCAGCGCTCACGCGCGGGCGGCCGCGCGCGCGACGCTCGGCGAGGTCGCGGACCGCCTGGTATCCCTGGTGTCATCGACCGATTCGCTGCCTTCCGCGTTCACCGGCGTGCTTCTCGCCAACGAACTGCTCGACGCGCTGCCGGTGCATCAAGTGGTGATGCGCCCCGAAGGCTTGCGCGAGGTCTACGTCACCAGCACCGGCACACACGGTCCCCTGGCCACCTGCGAAGGCCCCCTTTCGACACCTGCACTCGCCGAGCACCTCGACCGCGTCAACGTGCGTCTCGAGCCTGGCTGGCGCGCCGAGATCAACTTGCGCGCGATCGACTGGCTGCGTGACGCCGCACGCCGTCTCGGCCGTGGGTTCATCGTCATCATCGATTACGGCCACGAGGCATGCGAGCTGTATTCCGAATCACACGCGGACGGCACGCTGACGACGTTTGCGCACCACGTGGCGGAGGGGCCAGTCGATGCCCCTGCCACACCGTCGTGGCTGCGGCATCCAGGCGAGCAGGACATCACGGCCCATGTCGATTTCACCAGTGTCCGAGCGATGGCCGAAGCCGAAGGCCTCTCACCGCTGGGGTTTCTTGATCAAACGTATTTCCTGATGGGCTTGATCGGGCAAAGGGGGCAGGTGCCCTTTTCAGAAAAAGACAGCCGAGCCCTCAAGACGCTGCTCATCCCGGGAGGCCTGGGGAGTACTCACAAAGTGCTGATTCTAGGGAAGAATGTCGGCACACCGCGCCTGTGCGGCTGCTCGTACCGGATGCGGGTCACTTGACGTTGTGTTTTCTTCCGTTGGGGGATTAAATAGGCCGCATGGCGGCGACCCTCGAGCGCGAAATCAAGCTCCGGTTCGACAGCCCAGAGGCCG
>JBAUGX010000172.1:0-1624 GCA_049679965.1 Vicinamibacterales bacterium | reverse complement strand
CCGGCACCGGCGCGGGGGTGGGCGCCGCCGCCGCGGCCGACGTCACCGCTGAAGATTCGCCCGGCTCAAGCCGGGCGGGGGACGCCGACGTTGCGGAGGTGGGCTCACCGAGAAGCATCCGGGCGCCGACGCCGTAGCCCACGGCAGAGCCAATCACACCTCCGGCGACCAGCGCCAGGGCCACGGGCCAGAGGGACGATCGGTGTCGGTGGCTGGTGACGGGTGGCTGGTGGCTGATCTCCTCACTTGTGGGATCCGGCTCTAGCCGGATTGATCCGCCTGAAGGCGGACCCCACTCATCGGCGACGGAATCGCCTGGAAGTGCTGCTGACTCCTGAATGTCAATGTCGGTAAAGCGTTCGGCGACCTGCTCGAGGGACGGCGCTTCCAGTTCGAAGGCCGGCGGGATCACATCGTGGTCCTCAAGCGGCAACCTGAGCTCGATCGCCTGGTAGCCGGCGGCTGGTGGCTGGTGGCTGGTGACTTCCGCCTGTCGACTGCCGACCGCTGACTGCCGACTGAAGGCGCTTTGCAGGGCATCGGCAAACTGGCCGGCCGTCGCGAATCGCTCGTCCGGGCTCTCGGCGAGTGCGGTCGCGAACACCTCCCGCAGGTCGAGCAGATCTGCGCCGGCAATCTCGGTGAGGGCCTCGGCCGCTTCGCGACCAGTGGCCGCGATCCGGCGGCCCCACAGCAACTCGTGCGTGAGCGCGGCGAGGCTGAAGACGTCGGCAGCCCGATTCCATGCCGTTCCGGTCACCCGCTCGGGCGCCGAGTACGGCCGGCGGACCGGCGCGGCGGCCCCGACGGCCTCGAGCGCACCGGCCACACCAACGCCAGTCAGTCGCGCGTCGTCAGTGGAGAGCAGCACATCGCGGGGGTGGAGCGCACCGTGGAGCAGGCCGGCCGCAGCGGCAACATCAAGCGCGTCGGCCAGTTGTGCGCAAATGCGAACGGCGTTCTCGACGGGCGCCGATCCGTGCTCGCGCACGACGGTGTCGAGCGAATCGCCTACCACGTACTCCTGCGCGAGATAGGCCTCGACGCCCTCAATTCCGGCCGCGATGGGCCGGGCAATAGCGGGATGCGTCAGGCCGGCCGCGACGATCGTCTCGAGCTCGGCGACAAGCCGATGGACCCGGTCGGGCGCGAGGTCGAGGCGGAAAACCTTGATCGCCACGAGCCGATCGCGATCGGGATCGTAGGCGCGAAAGACCGGGCCGAGTGCGCCGGCGCCAACTTGATGAAGAACTCGAAATGGACCGAACACGTTGGGAGGTGCAGTGCTCACGGCTTCCGGTTGTTGCGGAAACTCCTCAGTGGAAGGCGTTTCATCGTAACATGGAAACGTTTGTTTCCTCCATGACGGGTTCCTTGGCATCTGAATCGTCGGTGCGGCTGCCGGTCGACATCCGCCGACTGCCGTGGATCCGGCGCCTTGCCGCCGATTACGCGTACGACTTCGGGCGGCTCGCGCCGTTCTATGCGGGCGATCCGTCCGCCTACTCGTCGTGGGCCTCCGCCATCGCCCGCGCGCAGGCACGCGGCAGCGAGCGCGCGCGGATCGCTCAAGTCGTCGCAGCGCAGCAGCACCGGCGCCAGGCGCCGCCGCGCGCAATCGAGG
>JBAUGX010000171.1:0-9385 GCA_049679965.1 Vicinamibacterales bacterium | reverse complement strand
GCCCAGGCCGGCTCACCCGCAGCCGGGTCGCTGCCCGCGCGGCTCACCGACAAGGAATTCTGGAAGCTCGTGTCGGACGCCTCCGAGGCGAACGGCACGTTTCGCTCCGACAACCTGCTGTCGAACGAGGTCCGATTCCAGTATGTGATTCCCGACCTGATCAAGGCGGTCAAGCCGGGTCGCGCCTACCTGGGCGTCGGGCCGGAGCAGAACTTCACCTACATCGCGGCGATCCGGCCGGCGATGGCGTTTATCGTCGACATCCGCCGCGGCAATCTGCACCTGCACCTGCTCTACAAGGCGCTGTTCGAAATGTCGGCGGACCGCGCGGAGTTCGTGTCGCGGCTGTTCTCTCGCAAACGGCCCGAAGGCCTCGCCGCGAAGGCGACCGTCGCCGAACTGTTCTCGGCGTTTGGAATGGTCGAGGCGAACGAGACGCTGTACAACCAGAACCTGAAAGCCGTGCAGAGCCATCTTGTCGTCAAGCGCGGGCTCGCGCTCTCGAGCGACGATCTGAAAGGTATCGAGTACGTCTATAACGCGTTTTTCAAGTTCGGACCTGGCCTGCAGTATTCCTCATCGGATGGATTTGGCGGTGGGTACGAGCCGACCTATCTTGATCTGATGGTCGCCACCGATGCCACCGGGCACCCTCGCGGCTATCTGGCCGACGAAGAGGCCTTTCTGTTCGTGAAGGATCTCGAGAATCGCAACGCCGTCATCCCAATCGTCGGTGACTTCGCCGGCCCCAAGGCGATCCGCGCCATCGGCAAGTACCTGACGGAGCGAGGCGCCGTCGTCTCGGCGTTCTACGTCTCGAACGTCGAGCAGTACTTGAGGTTGTACCGCACCTGGAACGCGTTCTGCGGCAACGCCCGGGCCCTGCCGATCGACGACACGAGCACGTTCGTTCGCGCCGGACGCGGCGGACGCGTCGCCCGCAGCACGTCGATGATGGTGGCCGAACTGGCGGACATGAACGCCGACACGCGGACCTGCGCGCCGGCCCGGTAGTTCATCCCAGAAACGCTTTGTGCACGGCGCGAAGCGCCTGCTCGCCTTTCGCCAGCTCGACCAGCACCGAGATCTTGATCTCGCTCGTCGAGATCATCCCGATGTTGATACCTTCGGCCGCCAGCGTCTCGAACATCTTCGCCGCCACGCCCGCGTGGGTCTTCATCCCGACGCCGACCAGGGACAGCTTGCCGATGTTCTCGTCCGTGCTAACCGCCTGAAAGCCGATCTCGGCCTTCAGGGCTTCGATGGCCGCCCGCGCCTTGGGCAGGTCCGGCTTGTCCACAGTAAACGAGAGATCGGTCAACGGCGTGCTCGTGCCGTGACTGACGTTCTGCACGATCATGTCGACGCTAATCGCCGCGTCGGCGAGCGACTTGAACACCCGCCCGGCGACGCCCGGCCGGTCGGGCACGCCGACCAGCGTGAGCTTGGCCTGGTTCTTGTCGAGCGCAACGCCACGAACCACGATGTCTTCCATGCTGCGCGTCTCTTCCTTCACTATCGTTCCCGCGTTGGTGTTGAGGCTGGATCGGACTTCGAACACGACACGAAACTTCTTCGCGATCTCGACAGATCGCAGTTGCATCACCTTCGCGCCAGATCCGGCCAGCTCGAGCATCTCATCGTATGAGATTTCGTCGAGCTTGCGGGCGTTGGGCACGATCCGCGGGTCCGCGGTGTATACGCCGTCCACGTCGGTGAAAATCTGACAGAGGTCGGCCTTGAGCGCGGCGGCGAGCGCGATGGCCGTCAAGTCCGACCCGCCGCGGCCGAGCGTCGTGATGTGCCCTCCGGCGGTCTGGCCCTGAAAACCGGCGACGATCACGACGTTGCCCGCATCGAGCAGCCGATGGGTTTCCTTCGGCGTGATGTTGGTGATCTTGGCCTTCGTATGGACGCCGTCGGTGACAATGCCCGCCTGGGCGCCTGTCAGCGAGACCGCCGGCACGCCGATCGCGTGGAGCGCCATCGCGGTGAGCGCAATCGACATCTGCTCGCCCGTCGCCAGCAGCACGTCCATCTCGCGCTCCGACGGCGTCGGCGTGACCTTCTTGGCGAGCTTGATCAGTTCGTCGGTCACGCCGCTCATGGCGGACACGACGACGACAATCTGGTTGCCCTGCTGTCGGACTTCGGCCACGCGCCGGGCAACGTTCTGGATCCGTTCCGCGTCGCCGACCGACGTGCCGCCGAACTTCTGGACGATGAGTGCCATCTGAACGGACGATCTTATTACACGAACGTGCGATGGTGCGCCGTTCCTTCCCTCAGACCAACAAGAGGCTGACGGCTCCAACGAGCGTGAGCAGCAGCAGCCCGCCAAGCGCGAAGCGAATCCAGCGAGTGAACGGCACGCCCGCCGCCAGCAGGATCGCCATCAGCGCGCCATTGGTCGGCGTGGCCAGCTCCATCAGGCCTGCACCCGTCTGGTAAGCCAGCACGGGTACCTGACGCGACAGCCCAAGCACGTCGGCGAGCGGTACAAAGAGCGGCATGGTGAGCACGGCGTGGCCGCTCACGCTTGGCACGACGACGTGAATGAGCGCATGAAACGGGATCATCAGCACCGCCGCGGTCATCGCCGGCACGCCGGCGAGCGGTGTCACCAGGCCGTTGAGGATCGTGTCCACGATGCGGCCGTCCTCGAGCACGACCGAGATGCTGCGCGCCATGCCGACCATGACCGCCGAGGAGAGCAGACTCTGCATGCCCTCGAGGTACGCCGTGACGGTTCCCGTGATGCCGAGCCCGCCGACCAGACCTGCCGCGAGACCGCCAATCACGAATGCGGCGGACAGCTCGTTGAATCCCCAGCCGAGTTCGAGCGCGCCGTACACGTACGCCGCCATCGGCGCGAGCACGAGGCTAAGGATGATGAAGTGCCGACGTGCTTGCGTGGCGTCCGGCTTCAGCCGGACGTCGTCCTCCAGGTCCGCCTGCCTGCCCCGAGCTTCGTCGAGGGGAAGGCGGACCCCACGAGGGATGTGCGTCTCTGCATACTTCATCGTCCAGGCGATCCACAGCCCAAGACCGACCACGAACATGCCGAGGCGAAGGCCGCCCGAGGAGAGCGGCGGCAACTGCGCCAACTTGAGCGCGATCCCGGCCTGAAACGGATTGGTCGGGCCGAAGGCACTGCCGACCATCGCCGCGCCGGCGCTCATCGCCACGACCACGACGGCGTCCACGCCGACGCCGCGTCCGAGCACCAGGAGGGCGGGCACGAGCGGAATGATTTCCTCCTGCATGTTTTCGAGCGCACCCATCGAGCCAAAGAAGATCGACATGATGGGCACGATCCACAGGCCTCGCCCTGCAAACGCGCGGACGAGCGCCGCCACCACCGCCGGCAGCGTGCCGAGGCGATCGACCACGACCCAGGCGCCGCCCACAAAGATCACGACCGCGATCACCTCGGCGGCCGCGACGAACCCGCGCGGAATCGCGACGACGGCTGCGAAGGGTCCGACCGGCGCGGCGGGGGTTCGATGATACGTGCCGGCCACGACGATGCTCCGCCCGGTTACCGGATCGTCGCGCCGATCGTACTGCCCGGCCGGCAGGATCCAGGTCAAGACGGCGGAGACGAGGACAGCCCCGCCAAGCAGCGCAATCGGGTGCGGAAGGCGCACGCGTAGATTATATGGGTGCGGGGGTGCGAAGGTGCGGGGGTGCGAAGGTGCGGAGGTTCTTCAGTTCGTCGTCAGCGGCGGCGGCGGGACGACCAGGGTCTGGACGATCGCGAGCAGATCTTCGAGCCAAAGGGGTTTGAATTTCAGCTCGGCGCCCAAGGAGCGGAGCTGATCCGAGACGGCGTCGTCGATGAAGTAGTCGCCGGTCACAATCGCGACCGGGGGCTTGTGGTTCGTTTGGTGGGCCCGCAGGCGCCGGAGGAACTCGACGCCATCGACGAGGGGCATCCGCAGATCGAGAATGATCGCATCCGGAGGGCTCATGCGTGCCTCGTTCAAACCGGCCTCGGCGTTGTTGGCCGTCCGCACCCGATAGCCTTCGAGCTGCAGTAATCGGGCGAACGTCTCCGTCACTCCCAGGTCGTCGTCGACGATGAGGACAGTCCGCTGTGTGGTCTGAGTCATCAGCATTGGCGTCAGTTGTGGGTCGCGGCGGCCACCACTCTGGAGGCGCGCTCGGCGATTCGTAGCCCGGCCGAAGGCGAGGAGCCCATCTGAGGCTGTGTGAGGACGGCCTCGATGTCGGCCTCGCGAAGCAATGCCGCTGTGGGGTCGTCGAAATACTCGACGACGGTTCCCGCAGGTCCAAGGTCGAGGGCTAGTCTGTAAGGACCGCTGGGACCGACCGCGGTGATCTCCCATCGAACACGTTCAGGGCCGAGCATGAAGAAGTTGGACATGACACCGAATGTCCCGCAATTCAGGGGCCATTCTCCTTCCCATTCATAGAACATACTCATAACAAGACACTTAGGGTCGACCGTGACTCGCCACGGCGGAGTCAACTCGCATCCGCCGTGTCCATTCCGGAAGCTGCCTTACACGCAACTGCACGGGGCACAAGCCGTAAACACCAGAAACAAAAGTAGTAATGGGCCTGTGTCCAGTTATGCGACAAACAGTCCCAAATAGACCCAACCGGGAACGGATCTGCAAGCTCGATCTGGAAAGTCGAGCGATCGCGTCGCGGCAGCTGAGTTCAAGGACCGGGACGCCTTGTCACGGTCGAATTACAGGCGATTCTGCTAAAGTTGGCCCTATGAAATACAGACGTGCTCGTCTTGCGACGGCCGTAGTGCTGGTCCTCGCCGCCAGCACCGCCATGCTCGCCCAGCAGGCGCGGGCACCGCAGGCGCCGGCAGCGCAGACGCTCAACCTGCAGGACGTCATTCCGCTCGACACGGCCATCCGCACGACGACCTTGCCGAACGGGATCACGGTCTACGTCCGCCGTAACGAGGTGCCGGCCAGACGCGTCTCGATGCGGCTCGCCGTCAAGGCCGGGTCGATCAACGAGGCTGACGATCAGCAGGGGCTGGCGCACCTGCTCGAGCACATGGCGTTCAACGGCAGCGCGCATTTCAAGGCCGGTGAGCTGGTCTCGTACTTCGAGCGCGTGGGTTCGCGCCTCGGTCCGCACGTCAACGCCTACACGAGCTTCGACGAGACGGTGTACATGCTCGAGCTCCCGACCGACCGGCCCGAGGTGGTGACGCAGGGGCTGACAGCGCTCGCCGATTTCGGCGGCGCGCTGACGCTCGACCCGGCGGAAATCGACAAGGAACGCGGCGTCGTCATCGAGGAGTGGCGCGGCGGGCTCGGCGCCGGCTCGCGCATCCGCGACAAGCAGTTCCCGATCCTCTTCTTCAATTCGCGGTACGCGGATCGGCTGCCCATCGGCAAGCCCGACATTTTGCGGACGGCGCCCGCCGCGCGCGTCCGAGCCTTCTACGACACGTGGTACCGGCCGGATCGCCTCGCGGTGTCAGTCGTCGGAGATGTCGACGCCCAGCAGGTGGAGCAGTCCATCCGGACGGCGTTTTCTTCGCTGGCCGTCCGTGCGCCGGCCGCCCCCGATCCCAACAAGGCCGTCCCGCTCCAGCATCCGCTGCTCGTGAGCGTGGTGAGCGATCCGGAGCTGACGCGGTCCACGGTGGAAATCAGCTGGAAGCGCGCGCACGAGGGTGGGCCGCGCGTCGGCGATTACCGACAGGACCTCGTGGATCGGTTCGTCATCAACATGATCGACGATCGATTCGAGGAGCTCGCGAGGCGGCCAGATGCGCAGTATCTCGGCGCCGGCGCCAGCAAGGACTCGCTCAGCCGCACGGTGGACGCCTTTTCGCTGGGCGCCTCCGTACAGGACGGAAAGATTGCCGAGGGTCTGGCCGCGCTGATGGTCGAGGCCAAGCGGCTTCGCCAGTTCGGCTTCGGCGACGCCGAGCTCGATCGCGCCAAGCGCTCGATGCTGGCGTACTTCGCGCAGGCGTACGCGGAGCGGGACAAGTCCCAGAGCCGATCCTTCGCCGACGAGTACATCCGCAACTTCCTGCAGTCCGAGCCAGCACCAGGGATTACGTACGAGTACCAGCTCGTGCAGCAGGTCCTGCCGAGCATCACGGCCGCCGAAGCCTCGGCCCGGGTGCGGGCTCTCGTCACCGACAGCGGCCGCGTCGTCCTGGCCGTATCGCCGCAGAAGGCCGGCGTGACCGTACCCACCGAGGCCAATCTGCAGGCGGCGCTCGCCGCGGGCGACGCTGTCGCCGTCATGGCCTGGGCCGAGACGGCCACCACTCGAGCGCTGATGGACACGAAGCCGGCGCCGGCCGCCGTGACCGCGCGCCGCGAGATCGCGAACCTGGGCGTCACCGTCGTGCGCTTCGCCAACGGCGTCGAGGCGTGGCTCAAGCCGACCGACTTCAAGAACGACCAGGTGGTGTTCGGGATGGAAGCGCCCGGGGGCTTGTCGCTCGCTCCACGGCCCGACTGGGTCGAGGCGACGCTGGCGACTTCCTACGTTGGACTGGCGGGGATTGGCGGCATCAAGCCCGTCGATCTGCAGAAACTCCTGGCCGGCAAGCTTGCCGGAGCCTCGCCCTTTATCGGGCTCTCGACGCACGGCATCAACGGCAGCGCCGCGCCCGCGGATCTGGAAATCGCGCTGCAGCTCCTTCACCAGGACTTCACGTCGCCCAACGACGATGCCGAGACGTTTGCGCTGCTGAAGCGGCAACTGACGGCCGCCGTCGCCAATCGCGGGCAGGCGCCGCAGCAGGTCTTCGGCGAGCGCGTGACCCAGGTGAACACGTCGGGCCATTACACCAGCGAACCGTTGACCGTCGAGCGCGTCGCGACGCTCGACCGCGCGAAGATGACGGCGTTCTACCGGCAGCGGTTTGCCAACGCGGCCGACTTCACGTTCTTCATGGTGGGCGCGTTCAAGGTCGACGAGGCGATGCCGCTCCTCGCGCAGTACGTCGGATCGCTGCCGTCGACGGGGCGAACCGCGGCGCGCTTCGAGGATTTAGCCATCCAGTTCCCCAGCACCATCCAGCGCGAGTTGGTCGTCAAGGGGCGGGAGCCGCGCGGGCAGACCATCATCAGCTTCTTCGCCGATCCATCGGCCGCGCCGCTCGATCAGGAGCACATCATCGCGGCCAACACCGTGCTCAACACGTCGCTCCGCGACATCCTGCGCGAGGAGCTCGGCCAGACCTATACGGTCGGCGTGGGTCTCAATCAGCCGCTGCCGCAGCGTGGCGCCGGGCGCATTCAGGTGACTTTCGGCGCGGCTCCGCAGAACCTGACGGCGATGACGGACCGGGTCCTCAGGGAAGTCAAGCGGCTCCAGGACGAAGGGCCGTCCGCCGATCTGACGAACCGCGCCAAGGAAACCGCGAGTCGCGGGTACGAAGAGTCGCTGAAGGACAACGCCTACTGGCTCGGGCGCATGCGCACGGTGCGCCTCTACAGCATGGATCCCGGCGTGATTGTGACGCGCACGGAGCGCATCAACTCCATTACGCCGCAGATCCTGCAGGACACATTCAAGCGGTACTTCCCGCTCGACCGCTACACGGTGGTCACGTTGGTGCCAGAGCCATAGCGTCACGTCAACCCATCGAGCTGCGCTTTCAGCCCGTCGAAACAGCTCGGACAGATGCCGTGGCTGAACTGCACGTCCGAGCGTGCGGCGAGGTAGCTCTCGACCTGCTGCCAGTACTGATCGTCGCCGCGAATGCGCTTGCAGTAGCTGCAGATAGGCAGAAGTCCCTGAAGCTGCTTGACGTTTGAGAGCGCCGTTTGCAGCTCGGCCACGCGGTCGGCCAGCTTCCCCTGGAGCGACAGGACCCTGAGGCCCACCGAGACGCGGGCCCGCAGCTCTTCGGGGTCGAATGGCTTGATCACGTAGTCGTCGGCGCCCGCATCGAGCCCGGCGACGATGTCGCCCTGGCCCTCGCGCGCGGTGACGAGCAGCAGGTACATGTTCGCGAGGGGCAGCTCCGCGCGCACCCGGCGGCACACTTCCGGGCCGTCGAGGCCCGGCATCATCCAATCGAGCAGGGCGAGCGTGGCGGTCGGGGCGGCGCGGAGATACTCGAAGGCGCGAGTGCCGTCGCCGACGACAGTCGTCTCATGACCCCAGCGCTGAAGTGTTCGCTCCAGAATCGCCGCCGCCAGGCGGTCATCGTCCGCGATCAATACCTGCATGGGCGACCTCGCCGCCCATCTTAGCAAAGCTCCCTGGCCGCACGAGACGTTCTCGCGCTACGCTTGATCTCTGCAGTGCTAAACTGAGGGTTCCGAGCAGGCATGGTGGGCGTAGTTCAGGGGTAGAACGCCGGTCTGTGGCACCGGAGGTCGCGGGTTCGAAACCCGTCGCCCACCCCATTCTCTGCGCTATTCCGCGGGCGGCGTCGGTGGGATAGGCGGCAGCTCGGAAGACTTGGGCGCGACCGGAACCGCCGGTCTCGCCTCCCATTCGATGATGGCCCGCTCGAGGTCGTCGCGGAGCACCCAGGCAGCGGCGGCCGCGCCAGCCAGCATGCACACGATCAACGCCAACAGCACCGATGCCGTTTGCACCGCCGATCCGGTGGCGGGCCGAGACGCCGGGAGATCCAAATCGTGGGCAACGGCGGCGATGAGCGTCCCGTCGATGGTGCTGGCCGACAGGCGATGCCCCTCCGCCAGCGCCCGGTCGCACGCCAGGTTGACGACACGTGGCACGCCCCTGGAGACGGCATGCAGCCGATTCATCGCGCTCTCGTCGAACTGAACCCGTACCCCGGTTCCAGCCACGGCCATGCGATACGCCACGTAGCCACCGAGCTCATCTGCGGTCAGCGGATCGAGGCGGCAGCGCGTTCTTATTCCGCGATCGAGCCGTCGTAGCGCCCGACGGCCGAGCCGGGCCAGGAGCACTGGCTCACCCACGAGCACAATCTGCGCTCGCTCTTCTCGCGCGTCCTCTGCCAGCCGGCGGATTTGTTGAAGTGCCTCGACCGGCCATCGGTGCGCGTCGTCCACGATCACGACGCCGGACTGCTGAAGGACGTTGAGATCGTCCCCTTCAGCCGGCGGATGGGTCAAGAACGACGTTCGCGTCGACTCACCAAGCTGGCCGAGCAATGCGAGACAAAGCGTCGTCTTGCCGGCGCCTTTCTGGCCCGTGAGCAGCATGACGGCGTCGCGCCGGTTGATCGCGCCGATGAGATCTTGCGTCGCGCGATCGAAGGAACCGCTGTGATAAACGAACTTCAGATCCGACGAAAGGCTGAACGGCTTCTCGTCAAAGCCGTAGAACTGCTCGTAGGTGACGGTGGGGAGATCGGCGACGGACGCGGACACATCGCCGGGCGAGGCGCGTCGGGCGCGGCGGCCCACCGGCGGCG
>JBAUGX010000170.1:0-12369 GCA_049679965.1 Vicinamibacterales bacterium | reverse complement strand
ATCCAGCGCGCCCGACAAGGCGCTCGCGACCAGACGCAGCGTCGCCGAATCCGGCCGCGCCGACCCGGGCGGCGGCATCATCCCCGCGTTCAATTTGCGAACGACCTTCTCCCACAGCTCGGCGTCGGCCGCGGGATGGGTGTAGTCTCGGTTTTCGAGGGTCAGGCCGCCCGTCTTGAGGCGGTCGCTGTGGCAGCTCAGACAGTAGCGGTTGACAACGGGCTGGACGTCAACCCGGGCCTGCGCGACGGGCGCCCGTGCGACCGGGGACTTCGCGGCGGCCGGCGTTGCCGGACCCGCGGCGCCAGGACGCACGGGCTGGCTTTGGGCCGCCCCGAGCACGGCAGCTGCCGAAACGAGCGCGCATGTTGCGGCGGTGGCCCAGAACGTCGTACGTACCATCGGCGAACCCTCGTGGAATCGTCGCATTATCCTCGATCGCGCTGGCCGGCGGGGCGGAAAATTCGCCCTGCAGCAGGCCCCTGGCTAGAAGCGCAGCGTGTAGACCAGCTTCGTCGCGAGGCGGTTGTCGAGCGTGGACAGCTGATTGGGATCGCTCAGGTTCAGTCCCCGCTGCCAGTTGTGCGTGTAGACGATGAAGAGGTCGTTGCCCGGTTTCTGGATCCACCGGAATCGCATCTGCCACGCGAGCGCCTTGCTGACATCGTCGTACTGAAGGTTATTGACGAGCGACGCCCAGGGGTTGAACTGGGTGCTGGCCACCAGGCGCAGCACGTTGGCCCCGAAACTGCCCTCCTGCAGGTCGAGCGTGTTGCGCTCGGTCTCGAGTGAGAGGGCCACGCCGCGGCGCGGGCGGACGCCGAGCGCGAGGATGAGCTGCCGGCGGCGGCCCGAAAAGAACTCGCCGACCTCGAGCTCGGACGACAGCGACACCACACGGCGCTGGGGCGTGTTGCCCTCGAAGTGATAGCGCAGGTAGCGGTACGTGTTGCCGGCGGGCAGAATGACGCCATCTGAGATCTCGAAGGGCTGCTCCAGTCGATCGTAGCGATCGGCAATCTCGAACTGAAAACGCGATCCGTCCTGAAACGTGATCGTCGCCGGCCGGTACTGCAGCTGCCTGCCGAGCGGACGGTCGGTTGAGTCGTTGACGAACTCGAGATCGCCTTCGACCTGCACCGACCGGATCCACGAGTTGTTGGCCGGGCGGAAGGTGTAGGCGAGCTGGGGATTCATGCGCTTGAACCCGCGGCGTTGCAGGAAGCCGACCTCCGGACTGTAATTGGGCTGGATCACGCGGATGGCAAAGTCGGCCAACCACGGATCGTTTGGATATTGGGTCCGAAAGCCCCAGGCGGCGCTGTCGCCGGTTCCGAGGGGATTGGTCGTCGCGATATAGAACGCGCTGAGGTCAATCGTCTTGTCGCCGCCAAGCGTCGAGGTGCGCAACGCCATGTCGGCGGCTGCGGTGTGGCGATCGTCGACGGCCGCTGCGCGGGTGCTCCGGCGCGTGACCAGGCCGCCGAAGTAGGATTGCGCGAACAGGCGCCGACGGATCCGCACGACCGAAAAATCCTCACCTGGCGCGCTCCCTTCCTCGCGCGTCCGCACCTGCAGGGCGCCGATGTCGAACGCCCCCACCTGGCCGGTCAGCTTCGCACCGACGTCGATTGGCTGCGGCAGGCCGCTGCTGTCGATCCCGATCCGGCGGCTGAAGAAGGGCCGGATCTGATTGCCATTCTCGCGGGCGAAGTCGAAGAAGCTCCCGCCCTGCAGGAAGAAGTCGCGCTTCTCCTGGAAGAAGAGTGGAAACCGCGTCAGGTTGACCTGGCGCTGGTCGACTTCGGTCTCGGCGAAATCGGTATTGAGGCTCAGGTTGGCGCGCAGCGCTGGCGTCACGCTGTAGAGCACGTCGAGGCCCACGTCGCCCGTCTTGCCAATCGACGGCTGGCTGCGGCCGGGCGCCGCCGAGAGCGTCCCCACCACCGACGGCTTGAGATCGAGGCCGATGCCCTGCGACAGGCCGCTCAGTCCTTCGACGCGGCCGGCGCCGGCCATGCGGGTCAGTCCGAGGTTGCGCGCGTACGAGGTCCAAAGACTTTCTTCGTTCTTCCGGCGCACGGTGCGCTGGAAGTTGATCCCCCAGGCGTCCTGTCCGGGGTCGAAGTTCAGGCTCTTGAACGGAATCTCGATTTCGGCCGTCCAGCCGCTCGCGCCGCGCCGCACGCGCGCCGTCCAGACACCGTCCCACGACCGGTTCACGCCGGCGCCGAGATCGCCGTCGTTGGTCGAGGGATCGATGAGGCCGTCGCCCATCGCGCCCGACGGATTGATCTCGAAGTAGTAGCCGCTGCGTCCGTCGAGGAATGTGTCGATCGCGACGAGAAACCGGTCGTCGGCGCCGAAGGACTGGTCGCGCTGCATCTGGTTGCCGAGCAGCCGTCCGGGCTCGCTGTCGAGGAGGGTGACGCCGAGCAGCAGGTGGCCGGCGTCGTACAGCACGCGCACCTCGGTCCGTTCGGTGGCCGGCGCGCCGTTGTCGGGATCGCGCTGCAGGAAATCGCTCGCCATCGCGGCCCGCGACCACGCAGGCTCGTCGAGTGCGCCGTCAATGGTGACGGTCTCGCCGTTCAGCTGCGTCGCGCGGATGGTGCGGCCGGATGCCGACGAGATCTCCTGCGCATCGAGCCCCGCTGTGGTCCAGAGGGTCAGGAGGCAGACAACGAGCGCTCGGATGGGAATCACGGGTGCTTTGACGTTCAAAGTAGCTTGGATGATTCTACAGTGTAGGATGTGGGCGGAGGGGGTGATCCCGTATGCAATGGCCGGTCGCTCTTCGGTTCGCGTTCGTCGCTCTTGTGGCGCTCCAGGCGAGACCAGGCGCATTCTTCCCGGCCCAGTATCGCAGCGGAGCCCTGCCCGCCATTCAGATTCAGGCGCTCGGCGGCGGCGAGGTGCTGCTCGAGGCCACCGTCGACGAGGCGGGGAGCGTGACGGGCGTCAGAGTGCTGCGTACGACGGAGCCATTTACGGAACCGACGGCCAAGACCGTCGGTGGCTGGCGCTTCTCGCCGGCCCAGAAGGAGGTCGAGCCGGTCCCGCCAGTGCCAGCCGGACCGAAGCCGCGAAAGCCAGTGGCCTCCAAGGTGCTGGTGGCGGCCGTGTTTCGTCCTCCGACACTCAACACGCCCACCTACGGCGACGCCGTGAAGAATGTCGCGGCAGCCTCCGTCGAGACGCCATTTCCCACCGTCACCGTGCAGCCGCAGTACCCGCTCGCGGCGCTCTATGACGGACTCGTGCTCGTGGAAGTGCGGGTCGGCGTTGACGGCCGGGTGGTCGGCGCGCGAGTGATTCAGTCGGCGCCGCCGTTTGATCCACTCGCTCTCGAGGCCGCGCGCGCATGGAAGTTCAGCCCGGCACGCGTGGACGACGTGTTCACCGAAACGCTGGCATACATCACGTTCGGATTCCGGCAGCCGATCACGCGGTGATGACGTCGCGCCCACGAACAGCCATCACAGGTGCTCCTCAATTGGGGAAGAGGAAGCGATTCTACCGCACGCCGCGTTCAGGCCTGTGGCCGTCAACAGCTGCGCGAGATCGCGCGGCACGGGGGCTTCGAGAAACAATCGCGTGCGGGTCACCGGATGGGTCAGCGCCAGGCGCCACGCGTGGAGCGCCTGGCGCGGAAATGTCCTGAGCGCCGCGGCGAGCGCGGGATCGGTGACCTTCGACCACCGCGGCTCGCCGTATGTCGGGTCGCCGACGATGGGCCACCCGCGCGCCGCCAGATGCACACGGATTTGATGCGTGCGTCCGGTGACGAGCGCGCAGCGGACGAGCGACAACCCTGCATGTGGCGCGCGGACGCGCCCGACCCGCTCGAACCTGGTGAGGCTCTCGGCGCCGACGGTTGAAGACGCCACCACTCGCCGGCGGTCGCCGGTATCTCGCCCCAGTCGAAACTTGATCTCGCCCTTGGTCACGTTCACGCGACCGTACACGACGGCCAGGTACTCTTTGCCCGTATCGTTGGCCGCCATCGCGCGCTGCAGGGCGGCATGCGCCTCCGCGGTCTTGGCCGCCACGACGATGCCCGACGTGAGCTTATCGAGACGGCCGACGATGGAGGGGCGTTGCGGCGCCGGCCACGCGCGCGCACGCCACAGGAGGGCGTTCATCACCGTGCCCGTGTTGTGCTTGTACGCGGGATGCACCACGACGCCGGCCGGCTTGTCGAGCGCGATCAGATAGTCGTCCTCGTACAGCACATCGAGGTGCACGTCTTCGGGAGCCATGCCACGCGGGGAATGGCTGTTGCGGTTCTCGGTGTTTTCGGGGAACGCGATGGCGACGACATCGCCGAGGGCCACGCGTGTCGCCACCCGGCGCACCATCGTGCCGTTGATGGAGACCTGCCCGTCTTCGATCCACGCCTGAACCCGCGTGCGGGTGGCGGCGGACAGGTCGGTCAGATGCTGACGGAGCATCAGGTCGAGGCGGCGTCCGGCATCGCCGCGATTGGCCGTGACGCTGCGCAGGACGTCGCTCATGCGTTGTGCATCGTACAGTGGTGGGCGATGAACGATCGTCGGAAGGCTAGCGCGAAGCAGTTCGTGCTTGACGGTGGGGATCTTGGACCGTTCCCTTCCATCACGTAGAACGTCCCGTTCCGATTGAGATCCGGCCGGGTGATTGAGCGTGAAGGCGTTCAGGTTCTTGGAGTCGACCAGCTCCAGACGTGGATATTAGTAGTCACGCGGGCGGCCCGCGGCGTTATAAGGAGCGTGAGGCCTCATGGGAACGCTCCTCATCTGTCTCGCGCTGAGCGGTCTACCGCAAGTCGCACCTCCTCTGTCGCCAGGACAGGCGCCGCCTCGAGACACGCGCCCGCCGAACCAGAGCAGCGACGCAACCATCCGCGGTCGTGTGATAGCCGCCGACACGGGCCGGCCCCTGCGCAGCGCGGTGGTACGTGCCACCGCTCCCAATCCACGTGGAGGCGCGCTTGAAGGCCGCGTCGTAACGACCGACGCCGAGGGTCGGTACGAACTCACAGAACTGGCCGCCGGCCGCTATTCGCTCTCGGCCGCCAAGGGCACCTACGTCACGCTCTCGTACGGACAGCTGCGACCGTTCGAGTCGGGTAAGCCGCTGGAGATCCGGGCCGGGCAGACGATCGAACGCGTGGATTTCGCCCTGCCGAGAGGCGCGGTCATGGCCGGACGTATCTTCGACGAATTCGGGGATCCCGTTGCCGCTCTTTCCGTCACCGTGATGCGATCTCAGTACATTGACGGGCGGCGTCAGCTGAATCCGTACGGCAGCGCGACGACGAACGACCTCGGCGAATACCGAATCTTTGGATTACCTCCGGGCCAGTACTACGTGTCGGCCGCGCAGCGCGGTGTGTCGATCGCGACTCTCGGTCGCCCGCAGGACAACTCCATCTACGTCCCCACGTATTATCCCGGGACACTCAGCCCGGCCGAGGCGCAGCAGCTGACGCTCGGCATCGGTCAGACGATCAACGAGATCAATATTTCGGTGGTCGCCGCACGTGCCGCGCGCGTCTCCGGTACCGTCGTCACGTCCGACGGCCAGCCCATGGCGGGCGCCTCGCTCTCGCTCGGGCAGTTCTGGCCTGGCGGCGGCTCCTTCGGCACGAGTGGGAGCACGGTCCGTCCGGATGGGACCTTCGTCATTTTCAGGCTCGCGCCTGGAGAGTACACCCTCAGCGCCGCGCCGTCGGGCATGGGGGGGCCGCCCGGTGGATTCACCTCCACCACGCCGAGCGAAGAGTCGGCGTCGATCAAATTCACCGTGTCGGGTGAGGACATCACCGATCTGAGGCTGGTCGGTGTCAAGCCCATCGGCATCACCGGAAAAGTCCTCATTGACGGTGATCCGGCAAGCCTGCGCGCGAGTCTGTCGACGCTTCGGATCTTCGCCTCATCAGTGCAGCCCGACGAACGCGGCGGCTCGGTGTCCGCGCCGATCAAAGACGATCTGACGTTCGAGTTGAAGGTGCGCCCCGGGAAGCTGAGGTTCGCCGTCTCCAACTTCGGAGCGGCAGGAACCCAGCCGGCGCTCAAGGCCGTGCGCTGGCGAGGCGTTGACATTACCGACAGTGGGGCAGAGTTCAGACCCGGCGAAGGCGCCAGCGGGGTCGAGGTCGAGCTGACGAACACGAGGACGGACCTTTCGGGCGTTGTCACGGACAACCGCGGCGCCCCCGCGAAGGACTACACCATCGTTGTTTTCGCTCTCGATCGCGAGCGCTGGGGGAACGCTTCGCGATATCAGGGGACCGCACGTCCCGACCAGAATGGCCGGTTCAGGATTCGCGGTCTTCCGGCCGGCGACTACTACGCGATCGCCGTCGACTATCTGGAGCCCGGCGCGGCCGGCGATCCCGAATTTCTGGAGAGCGTCCGTCAGAAGGCGACGCCGTTGTCGCTCGGCGATGGCGAAACAAAGACGCTCGATCTACGGGTTCAGTCAGGCACGTAGCGCCGAGCTCGCCGCCTTACACCTTCCTTCGATCTTCAATCGTCTGACGCGTCGACACCTGCGCCCTCCCGCGGTGACGCGTGCGCGATCGAACTCCTTACGGACATTGGAGCGCGGTACGGTAGGACGCTTACAGCTGGTTCTTTGCATGTTGATCCTGATGCGGGCGACCTCAATGCGGGGATTTGAGACCATCCGCGCCCCACTCATGTTGGTGCTGTTTTGTGCAGGCGCGAACGCGGGAGTCGGGGTGATGTTTCTCCTCGGGCCCGGCCAGTTGTACAAGGCCGATGAAGCCGGATCCTAGAGGCCGAAGTACGCGGCCCGCAGGCGCTCGTTACCCAGCAGCTCCATCGGCGACGTGCCGACCGTGCGATCGACCTCCCCGTTTTCGACGACGTACCCGCGCGTCGAGATGCTGAGGCCCTCGACGACGTTCTGCTCCACGATGAGCACGGTGAGTCCGCGCTTGCCGATGTCGGCGACCTTCGCAAACACCTCTTCGGCGATCTTCGGCGACAGACCGAGCGACGGTTCGTCGAGCAGGAGCAGCCGGGGCTGGGCCATCAGGCCGCGGGCAATGGCCACCATCTGCTGCTCACCGCCAGAGAGCGTGCCGGCGAGCTGGTAGAGACGCTCCTTCAGGCGGGGGAAGAACGCCAGCTGCTCCTCGATGGATTCTTCCGCGCGCGCCCGCGCGCGTTGACTGTACGCGCCGAGCGAGAGATTCTCCGCCACGGTCATGTGCGGAAAGAGCTGGCGTCCCTCGGGCACGTGGCTGATGCCCAGCTCGACGATCTCATGGGGCGGCAGCCTGGAGATGTCCTGGCCGCCAAACCGCACCGTCCCTTGCTTCGGATGCAGCAGCCCCGAAATTACGCGCAGCGTCGTCGACTTGCCGGCGCCGTTGGCGCCCACCAGCGTCACGATCTCGCCGGCGTCAACATGCAGCGTCATGTCGCGCAACGCGAGGAACTGGCCGTAACCCGCCTGCACGTGGTCCATGACCAGGAGCGGCTCGTTCATAGTTCGAGCTCCCGGTACTTGGTTCCGAGATAGGCCTCGATCACGGCCGGCATGCGGACGATCTCCTGCGGGGTCCCTTCGGCGATCTGCGTGCCGTGGTCCAGCACCACGACGCGGTCGGCGAGGCTCATCACCACGCGCATGACGTGCTCGACGCCGCCGATGGCGCTCACACCTTGTTCGGGCAGCTTCCTGAGCAGTTCGGCGAGCCCCATCGCTTCCGAGGTCGACAGCCCGGCGACGACTTCGTCAAGAAGGAGGAGCTTGGGTCTCGTGGCCAGCGCACGGGCAATTTCCAGGCGCTTGAGCATGGCGAGCGGCAGGCCCGCGGCCATCAGGTGGCCGACCTTGTCCATCTGCAGGTACTTCAAGACCACCTGCGCTTCAGCCGCGGCCTTCGCCGTGCGGGACGTGTGCAGGAACGCGCCGAGCATCACGTTCTCGAGCACCGTGAGGCTGCCAATCGGCTTGACGATTTGAAACGTGCGGCCCAGGCCGATGCGCGCCGCCCGGTTCGGCGTGATGGCGGTGATGTCCTGACCGTCGAACCGGATCCGGCCTTCGTCTGGATGGGCGACGCCCGTGATCAGGTTGAACAGCGTCGTCTTGCCGGCGCCGTTGGGGCCGACCAGAAAGACGATCTCGGCCGGGTCGACGGAGAACGCCACATTATTAATAGCCTGCAGCCCGCCGAAGCGCTTGCTGACATGATCGATTTCAAGGAGCGCCATTGTCATGACCTGTGGGATCCGGCTTTAGCCGGATTTGGTCCGCCTGAAGGCGGACCCCACATTCGGAGGCTCGTGATCGCTCCAACAATCCCTTCCGGCAGGAACAGCACGACTACGACGAGCAACCCGCCGTAAATCAGTAGATGGGCTTCCTGGAAGGTGTTCTTGAACACCTCCGAGGCGGTTTGGAGCACGACCGATCCGACGATGGGTCCGAGCAGGGTGCCTGCGCCACCCAGCATGGCGACTATTGCGATCTCGTTGGAGATATCGAGTGCGAGCACCTGGTCGGGGACGATGTAGAGGAAGACGCTGGCATAGAGGGCGCCGGCCACGGCGGTCAGGGCGGCGCTGACGAGCAGGGCCGCGAGTTTGTGGCGAGCGGCATCGATCCCGACCGACAGCGCCGTGTCCTCGTCTTCGCGAATGGCCATCAGGTAGTAGCCGAACTTGCCGCGGGAGATCACGCCCGTGATGCCCAGGGCGAGGGCGGCGAGGACGACCGCCGCCCAGTAGAAGCTGCGATTCACGTTGCCGGCAAAGAGCGCCGGCACCTGCACGCCGACGTCGCCGCCGGTGACGGTGGGCAGGTTCTTCGCGACGAGCCGGAGGATTTCGCCAAACGCGATCGTCGCCAGAGCGAAGTACGGGCCACGCAGCCGGAACGAGACGCCGCCGATGAGGAGCGCAAAGGCCATCGCCACGGCGACGCCCATCAGCACGGCCAGCCAGGGCGACAGGCCCAGCTTGGCGGAGAACAGCGCCAGTCCATAGGCGCCCGCGCCGAAGTACGCCGCGTGTCCGAGGGAGAGCTGGCCGGCGTAGCCGCCGACCAGATTCCAGGCGAGTCCCAGGGCCGCGAAAAGATAGATGCGGAACAGCACCTGGAGTCCGTAGTCGCTTCGGACCACGAGGGGGACGAGCAGCGAGACCACCAGGACGACGAATGCCGCCAGCAGTTGGGAGCGCTTCATGCTTTCTGCGTCCCGAAGATGCCGGCCGGTTTGAACGACAGCACCAGCAGAAAGATCAGGAAGTCCACGACGAGCGCCCACTCGTTGCCCCAGTAGAGGCTCGTGAGGTTTTCCACCACCCCGAGCAGCAGTCCGGCCAGCGCGGCGCCGACGATCGACTCCATGCCCCCCAGCACCACCATCACGAAGGCCTTGAGCGTGAACTGATCGCCGACGGTCGGATAGAGATAGAAGACCGGCAACAGGAGCGCGCCGGCGATGCCCGCAGCTGCGGTTCCCACCGCGAATGAGATGGCCTGCACGCGAAAGACGTTGATGCCCATCAGGGGCGCGGCCGCGGGGTTCTGGGCGATGGCGCGGGCCGCGCGGCCCGTCATCGTGCGCATGACGAAGAGGTAGAGCGCCACGGCCAGCACGACGGCGATGCCGAAGGACACGACCCAGGGCGCGTTGACGCTGATGTGCTCGCCCATCTGGAAGTTCCTGCTCGCGAGCGCGATGTTGATCTGGTGGTAGTCGGCGCCGAACACCAGCTGCACGCCGTCGGTGCAGATGAGGCCGATGCCCACCGTCAGCAGAATCTGCATGAAGTGGGATCGGCCCTGGATGCGATGCAGCAGCAGGTAGTAGATGCCGTACCCGAACCCGAACAACACGACGCCGGACACGACGAACAGCACGTACGGGCTGAGGCCGGTGGAGGTGATGAGCACGTACGTGACGTACATGCCGAGCATCATGAGCGCGCCGTGCGCGAAATTGACGATGCGCATCACGCCGAAGATGAGCGCGAGGCCCATGCCGACGAGCGCATAGAGCGCGCCGGTCAGCAGGCCGTTGATGACCGCCTGGAGCGCGGCGTAGGCATCCACGGATCAGAGGCCCTGGCGCTGGCTCCAGGGTGGCGTGGGCATGACAGGCTGTGTTTCGGCGACCTCGGGCGGAAAGACCACCTTGTACTGACCGCCGATGACCTGCGTGATGAGCACCGTGTGCGGGTTCTGTCCGCGGGCATCGAATCGAATGGGCCCGAAGGGCGTCTCCGGCAGGTCGATGGTTCTCAAGGCATCGCGGATCGCCGTGCGATCGGCCGCGTTGGCCTTGGTGATGGCGGCAGCCGCCGTGACGAGCGCCGCGTACGCCTGCATCGCGTGATACGCCGGGTGCGTGCCGGTCAACTTGAAGAAAGCCGCGTCGAATTCGGCCGACCCTTTCCACTGGGCGGTGGGGAGCCATTGCGAGACCGAGAACGTGTATTCGGCGTACGGGCCCGCGCCCTTGTCTCTCGTCGGGAACTCGGCGGCGGCAAAGCCCGTCCCGGCCGACGTGTAGAACTGCGGGTTGAGGCCCACCTGCGCCGATTGGCGCATCAGCGTCGAGGCGTCGAGCAGGTACGACGCGAAGTACACAATCGCCGGGCTCTTGGCTTTGATCCGCTGCAGCAGGGTCTTGTAGTCAGGAGAGCTGGCCTGATAGGCCTCGAGGTCCACGATGGTGAAGCCGGCGGCCTTCGCGGCCTGCTCCATCGCGTCGGCCTGCGACTGACCGAAGTTCGTGTTCTCGTAGACAATCGCGATGCTCTTGGGCGCGTTGACCGCCTTCAGGAACTCCAGCGTCGCCGCCGCATAGTCGCCCGAGCCGGCGCAGATGCGAAACACCCACGGCGAGCCGGTGTCCATCACGTTGTCGGCGGTGGCCGTCGGCATCACGAGCGGCACCTGCTTTTGCGTGACGGCCGGCACGATGGCGCGCGTGTTCTCGCTCGAGTACGCGCCGAGGATGATCGGCACGTGATCCTGATCGACCAGCTTGTTGACGCCCTGCACGGCCTGGTCGGGACGGCTCTGGTCGTCGTAGTAGACGAGCTCGACAGGCGTGCCCATCACGCCGCCTCTGGCATTGAGCTCGCCGAGCGCGATCGTGTAGCCGTTCTTGTGGGCCTGGCCGAACGCCGCGGCCGGTCCGGTGAGCGACGTGATGACGCCGATCTTGAACGTCGGGCTGGCCGCCTGCTCCTGCGGCGCACCCGTGCACCCGAGCAGGGCAAGCACGCCGACAATCGGCAGCGTGAGTGGGGTTGAGGGGTGCCTCATGCGAGTGCTCAGTTCGTTCGCGGGGGGTAGATCTTGCCGAAGCCGTTGCGGTTATTGGTCACCATGAACGCGCCGTCGGGCTGTACCAACACTTTGATCCAGTAGGCGGGGCCCTCATGGGCTTGCTCGGTCTCGAGATTGGCGATGAACACGCCGGGCACGGCGTACTCCTGACCGCCCAACAGCGGGAAATGCAGCTGCCAGAGATTCTCCAAACCTGGGGACGAATACAGCACTCTCATCGTCTCGGGCAGCCCGCCGTTGCGGATGCCGTTGTTCATGATCGCCACGCGCGGCCGCAGGCCGTGGACGAGTACTTCCGAGTTCGAGACATTCAGGCCGTGATGCGACACGATGAACAGATCCACCGTGCCGATCCGGTTGGTCGGACACATCAGCTCGGCTTCCTTGTTCCACGTCAGATCGCCGAGGTGAATCACGCGGAACTTCCCGTACGTGATCAAGGTCCCGACCGACTGCGCGTTCTCGGTCGCGTCGGGATCCTTCGGCTTGAAGCCCGCGCACAGCGGGTTGGGCTTGCCGCCGCCGGGGAGATTCGTCTTGATCACGTCGCCGGCCGAGGTGAGCACGCGGGCCTCGAGCCCCATCAGCGGAATCTTGTCGCCGGCCTTGACCACCACGTGGCCGACTTTGGCGGAGATCTCCGCATACTGCTGGAGAATCCGGTCCACGTTGGCGTTGGGCTGGACGTTGGCGCCGTGGTCGATGTAATTGCGGACCGGGATGCGCGCCGAGAGCTCCACAATGCCGCCGACGTGATCGCCGTGGTAGTGGGTGGTGATCACGTAGTCGATGGAACTGAGGCCCGCTTCCTTGACCGCGGACATGATCCGATCGACGTCGCGCGTGGTGCCGCTGTTGCCCGTGTCGATGAGCAGCGACTCGCTGCTGGGCGTCGCGAAGAGCACGGCGTTGCCGCCCTCGACGTCGATCACATAGATTTCGAGCGGCCTGAGCGGGCGGTTCTGCGCGACGGGCGCGACGACCAGCAACGCAAGGGCCAGCAGACACGTCGCGCCAATACGAAGCAGTGTCATACGTACGTGG
>JBAUGX010000169.1:0-22420 GCA_049679965.1 Vicinamibacterales bacterium | reverse complement strand
TCGGGGCAGCGACTTGCGACACCGGTGTTCGGTACACGTAACGGTCGGGCGCCCCGAGGGCGCCGCTGCTCATTTCGCGTTTTGCGTAGCGGCCAGGCTTCAGCTCGGCGAGCTTGGCGAGGCTTTTCTCGGTCCACGCGTTGAAGACGCCGGCCTGCAGCAATTCCATGTTCTTCTCGTGGACGTCGATGGCTTTCTCCTCGAACGGAAATGCCGCCTCATCGAGCTCCAGCTCGAAGGCTTGCAGCTCCGCGGGCTTCAGGTTGGTCGGCCGCTCCGACTCAGCCAGCTTGCGACTGAAATCGAAGTAGGTTTCGGCCATGTAATACGTGGCGGCCGCCGTCACCTCGGCGATCTCGTAGTCCACCAGCCGGCTCATGGCTTCGATCGTGACGTCCATGCGCTGCTGTTTCTTCTGCAGGCTGGCCTCGAACGGCTGCAGCAGCTTCACATTCACGAAATCCTGGAAGATCTCCTCCGCGAGAACCAGCGCCGAACGGCCCGCGAGCGTCCGGGTCCTGGCGGTCCTTGCCGAACCGGCGTCCGCGTCGATGCGGACGATTCTCTCCAGCTCCTTGTGATAGAGCGGCCCGTCGTGCGCCGACTTGTACATCTCCGCGATCTTGGAGCGGGTCTCGAGGGCCGTCTCAACTGGCTTCGGGAACTCGTTGACGTACCGGAGGTACACATCCAACGCGCGATCCCGGACGTTGGACTGCTGGTAGAGGTCTCCTGCGACGAGCATCGCCTCGGCTCGTAGTACCGGATCCTCGGACTGCGCTGCGATCCGCTCGTATTCGCCGGCGGCCCGCGACAACTGACCGCTCTGTCGGTAGGCGTAGGCGATCTGTTTGGTGGCCTCGGACTGCAGTTGGTGCTCGGGGTAGGTACTGCGAAACGCTTCGAGCACGTCCGCAGCCGCCGTCCAGTCCTGTAAGCGGATGAGCGCGGCGCCCGCGTCGTACTCGGCCGCGGCACGGATGCCGGACGTCGGCGCGGCCGAACGAATCCTCAGGAAGTGGTCCGCGGCCGCGCGATAGTCCTTCCCCTGGTTGGCGAGCTCTCCCTGCTTGTAGATCGAGGCGGCGAGGTTGTCGACGAGCGCGGCGTGCGACGTGTCGCTCTCCGGCGTGACCGCCAGCACCTGGGTGTAGGCGTGTTCGGCCTGCGGGTACTCGGCGAGGTCGAACGAGCCGTGCGCGACGACAATCCACGCGGAGCGCCGGATGGCCGCCTCCGCGCCCGGATAGGTGGCGATGACCCGCTGGGCGGCCGTGACCGCGGGGCGGTAGTCCTTCATCTCATACAGGTCGTCGGCGGCGGCGCCAAGGATGGCTGCCGCCTGTTCGTGTTCCGGGAACGAGTCGGCGAACTTGATCGAGCTGGTGACGGTATCGCGCTTGACGGCGTCCTTCTGCGCGTCGCCCGAGACCTTCAACTGCTCACGGTAGGCAAAGATCGCGGCGTAGCCCGCGGCGGCGGACTGGGGGTGCGGCGTGTATTCGTAGGCCGTGCGCTCGTACTGTTTGGCCGCTCCGCCGAAATCCTTGTTCTCGAGGAGAAGCTCCGCGAGCTGGTAGTTGATCGGCGGCGAGTCAGGGTCCGCCGGGAACGACTCGAGGTACTGGCCGTACCACTGGCGGGCCTCGCGATAATTCGCGAGCGTCTCGCCCTTGAGATCCTTGTTCTGATACTGGGCGTGATAATGCGTCGCGAGGTCCTTCAGGTTCGTCTTCAGGTACGCCAGCACCTCCGGCGAGTCTTTCCCTTCGACGTGTCGCCAGTATTCGGCCTGCAGTCCGTACGTGGACGCGAACTCCCGCTTCGACTCCAGCACGAGCTTGGGAAACCCGCCCTGGGTGAACGTTTCCACGACGCGCATGCTGAAACGCGGCGCCGCGCGGTGGAATGGATACAGCGCGACGAACGCCTTGTAGGTCTTCGCCGCGTCGTCGTAGCGCAGCTTGGTCAGGTAGTGCTCGCCAAGATTGCTGTACACGCGATCTTCGTAGGAGCGCTTCCCGAAGGTGGAGTAGTACTCCCGGACGGCCTCCGGCCCGCCGAGATTGCTGAAGCTGAGGCTGATGACGCGATACGTATCGGCGACGCGACGTTCGTCGTCTTCCTCGTGCGCCTGATCGAAGTCGTATCCCGTCGACACTTTGTAGTCGAGCAGGGCCATGTACTTGTGCAGGGCCTCCTCGTAGAACTCCCGCTTGTAGGACGTCCACCCGAGCTTGTAGAGAGCGAGCTCGTAATACGAGGAGGCGGTGCCCTGACTGATGATTCCGGAATAGGCCTTCTCGGCGTCGAGGTACTGTCTGCGCGTGAAGAAGTACTCTCCCAGCCGGAACTGCACTTCCTCGTAGTGCTCGGATTGCGGAGTCGCGCGGATCAGGCGCATGGTCTCGACGGCCTCTTCGGTGCGGCCGAGCTCGTCGTACGCGCGCGCCTTCTGATAAAGGATCTGGTCTCTGTACTCGTAATTCGGGTGCTCGGTCAGCAGCTTGTCATAGAGCGCGATCGCCTCGATGAGACCCTTGGGATCGATGTCAGTGCGCACCGCGGTTCGACTCTCGCTCACCGCGTCAGCGCTGGCCGCCGCGATCTCGCTCTTTGCGGTCGTGCGCCGCTCAAAATCCTGATCGGATTCCCGCAGACCGGCACCCCCGACCACCGCGGCCGGATTGGGCGTGTCGGTCCGCACGCCCGTCGGTGCCAACGCGCGCTCGGGAGCGGCCATTGCCCGAGGCCTGGTGTCGCCCGGCCGTAGCCCGACCTGCTTCTCGATCTGCAGGTCCGCGAGGCGCCGCATCGCTTCGGGAGTCATCGCGGTCGTTCCTGCCTCCGCGAGGAAGCGCCGGTACTGCTGCACGGCCTGGTCGAGGCCCTGCTCGACCTTCACCTCTTGCACGTCCGGGCGCACGTTACGCAGCTCGGCCAGCGTGCCCACCGGCTTTTCGACACGCGCGGCGCAGGCGGCGACGAGAGCCGGCACGAGCACGATCGGAATGGCCATGCGACGCATCAGCGTGCCTCCCCGCCGGATTGGGCGCGAGCGGCTCGATCGAAGCTGTCGGCGACGCCGAAGCGCGCCTCGGTCTGCTGAGCCACCAGGCGTTCCCGGCGCGCCTCGAGCTGGTTGATGGCGACGGTTTCGATCAGGCGCCCCTGCCGGGCCATCAAGAGGTCGACACGCGGCAGTGCGCCGCCGACGCGCTCGCGGAGCCGTGCAATCTGGGTGTCGTAGCCGACATAGCTGTGCGACGCCGCTTGCCTCGTCCTGACAAAGGCGTCGTACTGCCGAGTGAGCGCGTCGACATGCACATTCAATTCGTTCAGGTGCACATGTGCCGCGGTCAGCCGCTCGTGGTACTCGGTTTCCACTCGCCATGTAAGTGCGCCGCGCAGGCGGGCCACGCGTTGCCGAAGCGCGAGCGATTCGGGACGGTCGGAATCGCCGAGCTGCTTCTCGATGAGGGCGATGCGCTCGCCGGCGATCCGCTCGTCCGCGGTCACCAGGTAATCGGGGCGGGGTGCGGTCAAGATCGTCTGCAGGCGCTCGCGGAGGTGCTTGCGCTGTTCGAGGCGCAGGTGGATTCGAGAATCCAGCTCCCGGAACTGCGAGTCGACCTCCGGCAGCAACGGCTCGTAGTTCTGTCCGCGCAGTCGGATGATGTCGTCGAACGCATTGAGACTGGTCTTCCAGGTGATGAGCTTCGACCGCAGGTCCTCGAGGTCGAGGTAGTTCTGCAACGCGGTCTGGAAGTCGTGAGAGGCCATCAACTCCGTCAGGTAGTACGTTTCCGGCGAACCGGGCAGGCTGCGCAGGCGGACGACCCAGTCTTTGTCCTGCCGAGATTCCTCGCGGACGAGCGCCTTGAGAAACCGCCCTTCCTTGATGCTGCCGATCGATGCGTCGACTCTCTCGATCTGGTTGCTGAACAGCTCGAGTGCGCGCCCGTACATGAGCGCGGCGCGGCCGTACAGGGTCAGGCTCGCGTACGCATGCGGCACGGCCAGCATGGCTTCCTGGACCGCGGCATCCGTCGGCTCGCGATCCGCCAGGATGTTCCACGGAACGAGCGCACGGTCATACTGCTTGGCCGAGGCCTCGGCCCAGCCTGCCCGCAGCAGAGCGTGGCTCGAGAACGGTCCCTCGAGGCGGACGCGGTCCAGAGACTGTCTTGCCCTCTCGAAGTTGGCCGATTCGAACAGAATGGTGCCAAGCACCAGGTTGGACTTGTCGCGGATCGCGAGACCGGCAGGATCGACAGGCACCAGCCGCCCGGCCTTGTCCAGTTGCTCGATCGCTTCCTGCGGTCGACGGTCCTGCAACAGCGCGATGCCGAGGTTGTACGCGGTAAACCCGGCCAGGCTCTCATCGCTCCGCAGCTGCTGGAGCACTTTGACGGCTTCATTCGGCTGGCCCGTCGCCATGTAGATGTTCGCCCGCAGGAACTCGACGTCGTCCCTGATCTCTTCGGGCACCACACCCGCGATCCGCCCGAGCGCGTTCAGCGCATCGTCGAGCTGACCCTTCTGGAAGTGGATGCGGGCGAGCCTGAAGGCGGCCTCGTTTCGAACAGCCTCGTCGACGGCGCCTTCGAGCACGGCCTTGATGGCGCGCCCCGCGCGGTGGTGCATGCGGTAGTTGAGCTCGAAGTCACCGACCGAGAATTCGGCGTCGTTGATGTGATAGTTCAGCGTGTCGCGCTTGGGCTCGTCGAGACCGCGATACATCGCAAGCTCGGTGTCGAGCCGCTGGAGTGCGTCGAAATACTGTCCCTGGTAGGCGTGATACAGCGCCTCGCCGAAATAGAGGTCCCGCACGTTGCCGCTCGTGGTGGGAGCGGCGGCTCCGCCCATGGCCGAAGCGGCGGCAAGTGCCAGGGCCAAGCCGAGTCCGATGAGCGGATGTGACGCTCGCATCGATTTACCATTCCCCAAGCGCGATCGGCGTGGTGCCGGAATCCGGTCCGGCCAGCGTCAGCCCCACCAGCTTTGGCTTCACTTCCTTGCGGACCGTAAAGCGTTCTGTGCGGCTGAAGTCCGCGCCGCCCTTGAGCTTGCCGTCGACGAGCACCTCGAGCCGGTGGTCGCCAGCCGCCACGTTGCCGACGTAGAGCCGTTGCACGCCGCCCTTGCGCAGGGCGTCGAGTTCTTTGGAGCTATAGATGTAGTGCGCGACGAGTTGACCGTCGATCTGGAGCCGCACGGCGTCGAGGCGCATCTGGTCGCCTTTGGCCAGCGCGACGAAGATCGCGACTTGTGTCCCTGATGGGTACAGCAGTTTCTCCTCTAGCCGGCCCAGCTCCGCAGCAATGCTGAGGACGTCTGATTTGATCTCTTGAACCTGTTCGTCAAGGCCCCTCAACTCCTGTTGATCGTTCTGCTTCTGCTGTTGGTTGCTTTGCTGCGCCGAGCCGTGCACAGTGCACACGCAGAGCAGCACCGCACAAACGATGGCGCGCGCAGCCACACTCCGACCGGGTTCGTTGGCGCATGTGTTCATGATCCGGTTGCGTTGGGCCATGGCGTTCCTCGTTTCACTGACACTACGATTGAGCGCGGGCAATGCATGCCCGCGAAAGGGGGTGGCGGGCGAGGGGTGAGCAATCGCAGTGCCACGACGGAATCGCCCGTAGAAGCGCTCCGGCGGCCAGCAAATGCAGAATCCGGATGGTCCCAATGGCAATTCGGTCATCGGGACCCCAACTTCGTATGCGTCGTGTCGGTTCGTCGGCGGCGACGACGCGCTCGAATCAGGAGTGCAAGGCCTCGTACATGCAGCGCATGAATCCTCCCGTGAAGACCATTCGCCTCGTTTGTGCGCGCTTTTACGTGATAGAACGCTGGCTTCGAGGGAATTTCAACGCGGCCAGCCATGAATCATGAATGAAGGACCGACTCATTTCATCCGGCGTTACCACAACGTCTTCCTGTTCGTGGGCGGGTTTCTCTTCGACATGGTCACCATCCGGCGGATCGACTCCTGGCCGGACCTCGCGCTCCAGCTCTCTTACCTGGCGATCCTGACTTGTCTCCTGGTTTATCAGTACCACGAGAACACGGGAACGTGGGCGCCCCCGCCCCGGATCGCTTCCTTTTGGAAATACAACGTCGAGCTCCTCCATTTCTTCTACGGCGGACTCTTGAGCGCCTACGTCGTCTTGTATTTCAAGAGCTCCACCGGCGCCCGCCCCATTGTTTTCTTCGTCGTTCTGCTTCTGTTGATGTTCATGAACGAGATGCCGCAGGTCCGCCGCTTCGGGTACCGCCTGCGCCTGGGCCTCTACGCGTTTTGCGTCTCGTCCTTCCTTCATTACTTCTTACCGGTCCTGATCGGACGCATGGGCTCCCTTGTGTTCGGCTTGTCCATGGCCTTGTCCGCCGCCTGGGTGTGGCAGATCGCCGGCTGGCTGGCCGGGCAAACGCCGGGCGGGAAACCCGAACGAATCCGCCTCTTCGCGCCGGCCGGGGTTCTGTTGTCCTTGATCGTCGTTCTGTATGCGTTCCGCCTGATCCCGCCCGTGCCGTTGTCCGTCCAGTTCCAGGGCATCTACCATAACGTCCAGAAGACCGGCGATTCGTACGTATTGACCTATGAGGCGCCGCGCTTTTACCGGTTCTGGCGGAAGGATTCCCGTCCGTTTATGGCGCGGCCAGGCGACGTGGTCTATTACTTCGCGCGTGTGTTCGCGCCGGCGCGGTTCGAGCACCGCGTGGTTATTCGATGGGAGCTGTACAAAGAACTCAAAGGCGCTTACCAAACAACGGACACCATTCCCCTAAGCGTGAGCGGCGGGCGCGCGGAAGGCTTTCGGGGCTTTGCAGCGAAATCCAATTTTCAGCCCGGCCGCTGGCGCGTGACCGCGGAGACGGAAGATGGCCGGGCGATCGGGCTGTTGACCTTTTACGTGGTGAGCGACAGTGACGAGGATTCTCGCGCCTGGTCTGAAACAGAAATGTGATGAAAAACAAAAGAAGCCTTCGCCTCCCAGGCAAGGCGAAAGGTCTCAAACGCTAGAAGAATTTGGAGGCGCCGCCCGGATTTGAACCGGGGGTGGAGGTTTTGCAGACCTCTGCCTTACCACTTGGCGACGGCGCCCTCTGAACTGACGAGAGGAAGAGGAAGACGGAAAAATCCGTCAGCGAGCCTGATGACCGGAGCGACAGCGTTCGACGAGGCGAGCACGTTCAGTCACTGCTTCACAACCCCCGGAGTATGTCCGCCTTCGCGCCGTGGCGCTTCGGCGGGACAACCTTCGCCTGGCTTGCCAAACCAAAGCTCGCGCAAGCGAGCGAAGGTTGGAGCGGGAAACGGGATTCGAACCCGCGACTTCGACCTTGGCAAGGTCGCACTCTACCACTGAGTTATTCCCGCCCACGGTCTCAAAACGAACCGCTAACGTACCACACGGTCGGGGCGATCATCAAACAAGGGTCCGGGTGAAACCACCCCACATGTCCGCGGTCCCACGGTCCGGCTAAAGCCGGACCCCACGTACCCTCGCACCCTCGCAGCCTCGCACCAACCTGTCCTAGAGCCGCACCGCACGGAGAACCTGCGTCGCCTCTTCGGGCGACGTCGGGTTGATGTAGAACCCGGTCCCCCACTCGAACCCGGCCGTCCGCGTCACCTTTGGCATCACCTCGACATGCCAGTGGTACGCCTCGCCGTGATGCTCGGCGGGCGGCGCCGTGTGGACGATGAGGTTGTAGGAGGGCGATTCGAGCGCCCGATCAATCCGCATCAGCACGGCCTTGAGCAGCCGCGCCAGGCTCTCGAACTCGTGGCGCGGCGCGTCCTCGAAGCGCGCGCCGTGGCGCCGTGGCAGCAGCCACGTCTCGAAGGGAAACCGCGGGGCGTAGGGCGCGATCGCCACCATGTCGGCGTGCTCCTGGACCACGCGCCGGCCGTCGGAGAGCTCCTGCGACAGGATGTCGCAGAACACGCAGCGCTCCTTCTCCGCGAAATGCCGGCGGGCGCCCTCAATCTCTTCCCGCACGAAATCGGGCACGAGCGGCAAGGCGATAATCTGCGAGTGCGGGTGCTCGAGCGTCGCCCCGGCCCGCGGCCCATGGTTCTTGAAGACGAGAATGTAGCGCAGCCGGAAGTCGCGCTTGAGATCCACCACCCGCTCGCGGCACGCCCACAACACCCGCTCGACTTCGGCCTCCGACATCGTCGCCAGCGTCTTGTCGTGATCGGGCGTTTCGATGATCACCTCGTGCGCGCCGATCCCGTTCATCCGGTCAAACATGCCCTCGCCAGTCCGATCGAGCCCTCCCTCGACCCTGAGCGCGGGAAACATGTTCGGCACGACCCGAACGTCCCATCCCGGCGCGTTCGGCGCGCCGCCATTCCTGTACGCCAGCACCTCGGGCGGCGTCAGCGCCTCGTGCCCGGGACAGAACGGGCAATGCTCACGGCCGACAACCGCAGGACGCTCGAACACGAACTCGTAGGGACGCTTCTGCCGCTCGGTCGAGATGATCACCCAGCGGCCGGTGACAGGGTCTTTGCGAAGCTCAGGCATGTCAAAGTTAAAAGTTAAAACTGAAAAGTCAAAAGGACAGTTCAAATGCGTTCTGGTAGACCTCAATCGTCGGCCGGCCGGCCTCGTAGTGAATCGAGACGACGTCGAAGCGGCAGGGACAGTCGGTCAGATGGTGTCGCATCACATAGTCGAGCGCGAGTTGCTGGATGCGGCGGCGCTTCAACCAGGTGACCGCTTCGGCCGCCTCGCCAAACGCCCGGGCGTGCCGCGCCTTGACCTCGACGAATACCAGCGTCCGGCCATCGCGGGCGATGATGTCCAATTCCCCGGCCCGCCGCCGGTAGCCCCTGGCAACAACTGCGTACCCGCGGCGCTCAAGTTCTCGACACGCGAGATCTTCGCCCGTTTTCCCCAGTGCGATGCGGCTCGTCGACATGGCGTTGTCGCGCAGCAATTGCCTCGCCATGTCCTGCCGGGCCCACAAGGTCCGCCTAAAGGCGGACCCCACGACTACAACAACCAGGTCCGCCTGAAGGCGGACCCCACGACCGTCAAGCTCTGTCCTTTTAAGTTCTGAGTTTTAAGTTTTAACTTCATTTTCGTTTCCACCTCGTGCCCCCTGCGTTGTCTTCGAGCAGGATGCCCTTGGCCGCCAGGTCGTCGCGAATCCGGTCCGCTTCGCCAAAATCCCGGCGCCGCCGGGCCGCATGCCTCGCCTCGATCATCGGTTCGATCTCGGCGACCGGGACCGATGGCTGCTCCTCCTCCGCCCGGCGAAGGCTCAGAATGCCCAGCACGCGATCGAACTGGTCGAACGCCTCTCGAACCACCGGCACATCGGCAGCGCCGAGTTCGCCGGCATCGATCGCCGAATTGACCGCGCGCACCAAGTCGAACATCGCGCCGAGGGCCGCCGCCGTGTTGAGATCGTCGAGCATCGCGGCGACAAATGCCTTTCGGGCTTCCTCGACGCGTGTGGAAAGCGCCGGATGGGGCCCTGCGACCTTGGCTTCCTTCCTGACGACGTCGAGCCGCGCCAGGCAGTCCGTCAGCCGGCGCAAGGCCTCGTCGGCCTGGCCGACGCCTCCCCACGTGAAGTTGAGCTGCTTCCGGTAGTGGGACGACAGCAGCAGATACCGCACCGCCGACGGCCTGAACCCTTTGGCGACGATGTCCGGGATTGTGTAGGTGTTGCCGAGCGACTTGGACATCTTCTCTTCGTCCACGAGCAGATGTTCGACGTGGACCCAGAAGCGGGCGAACTGCCGCCCGGTCGCGCCCTCGCTCTGGGCGATCTCGTTCTCGTGATGCGGAAACACCAGGTCGATGCCGCCCGTGTGGATGTCGATCGGCGGCTCGCCGAGCAGCCGCAGCGCCATGGCCGAGCACTCGAGGTGCCATCCGGGCCGGCCCGGCGGATTGACGACGTCCCAGGTCGGCTCGCCGGGCTTGGTCGCCTTCCACAGCACGAAGTCCCGGGCATCGTCTTTCGCGTAGTTGTCCGAATCGATACGCGCCCCGGCCTTCATTCCCTCGGTATCGAGCCGCGCCAGGCGTCCGTAGGTCGGCATGGTCGAGATCTTGAAGTAGATCGAACCGTCCGAGACGTAGGTGTGGCCGTTCTTCGTCAGCGCCGAGATCAGATCGGCCATCGCGCGCAGGTTGGCTTCGTCGGTCGCGCGCGGGTTCTCCTCGACGTCCTCCAACCCGAGCGCCCGCGCGTCTTCGCGGAAGGCCACGATCCACTGCTCGGTGTGCGCCCGAAGCCCGACGCCGGCCTTCAGGGCCCCCTCGATCGTCCGATCGTCCACGTCGGTGAAGTTCATCACCTGGCGCACCTGGTAGCCGAGCAGATACTTGAGCGTCCGCCGCAGCACGTCCACGCACACGAAGGTTCGGAAGTTGCCGATGTGGCCGCGCGCGTACACCGTCGGACCGCACGTGTACATCCGTACGGAGCCGCCCGCTCCCGGCTCGAAGGCTTCTTCGCTGCGGCTCAGCGTGTTGTAGAGGCGCAAGGACGTTTGCATTGCAGATCAGCCGATCGCATATGTGGTGCTCCACTGGCGGCCGCTCGTAAACTTCACCGCAATCTGGAGGTCGCCGCCGTGGACGCTGAACTGCACCTCGCACTGGCGCAGCCCCTCGGCCACACCCTCCGCCAAGGCGTCATGCATCAGGGCCAGGACCTCGCGAGACGCGTCCTCGCGGCAGCCAACCCGCCCGAGCACGCACACCGCCACCTCGCCAAGCATGTGGTCGAAGGGCGCCTCGTCTGACAACTGGAGGGCGAAGAGGAAGTCGCGGGTGGACACGAGCGGCGATTCTACAGCGAAAGTCGCCCGAAGAGCGCCCGCGCCTGCTCGCAGTCGGCGGCGATCTGCGCTCTGAGCAGGTCGACGGATGCAAACGGCCGCTCGTCGCGCAGCCGCTGGACGAAGCCCAACCGGAGCGACGAGTCATACAAGTCGCGATCGAGCGCGAAAACATGCGTCTCGATGGAGGTCTGGCCCGACGCGTCCACGGTGGGCCGGACGCCGATATTTGTAATCGACGGGTGGATCACGTCGCCAATCGTCGTGGTCGTCGCGTAGACGCCGTGCGGCGGCAGCAGTTCGTTCTTTGTGCAGAGATTCGCCGTGGGGAACCCCATCCCCCGCCCACGGCCGTCGCCGCGAATCACCGATCCGTCAATGAAGTACTGATGGCCGAGCAGCGCCGCCGCCTCGTCGACCCGGCCCTCGCCGACCAAACGCCTAATCCGCGTGCTGCTGACGACGAACTCCTTGTAGCGGACCGGATCGATCTTCTCGGCCCTGAAGCCGTACCGGCTCCCGAGGGTCCGCAGCATCGAGAAATTGCCGGTCCGGTCGTGGCCGAACAGGAAGTTCGCGCCGACCCACACCTCGGCGACCCGCAGCCAGTCCACGAGGACGGTGCGCACGAACATCTCGGGGTCCCACCGTGAGAACTCGAGCGTAAAGCGGACGATGGCCACGCGCGACAAGCCGGCGGCGGCGAGCGCATCGAGTTTCTGCGCCGTGGTCATCAGGAGCGGCGGCGCCTTGTCGGGCCGCACGATTCGCGAGGGATGCGGATCGAAGGTCATCACGGCCGACGTCGCGCCGTGCTCGGTCGCCACGCGCCGGACCCGGTCGAGGATCTTCCGATGGCCGCGATGGACGCCGTCGAAATTTCCGAGCGCCAGCACCGGCTGGTTCCAGCGCGCCGGCCTGGGGTCGTCGGGGAAGTGAATGATCTCCAAAAGGCGCTACAGATCTATGACCAATCCATCATAGGCCAACTGCACGCCGGCGGGCAGGCGCGCGCAGGTGGCCGCGTGCGGCAGGTCGTGGCAGATGTGCGTGAAGTACGCGCGCTCGACGCCGAGCCGCTCGACGACGGCGAGCGCCTCGGCCACGCAGAAGTGCGTCGAGTGCGGCCGCTCGCGCAGCGCGTCAATGACGATGACGCGGACGCCGTCGAGCAGCGGCCACGACTGGTCCGGAATGCGATTGCAGTCGGTGAGGTATGCAAACGATCCGACGCGGAATCCGAGAATCGGCAGGGTGCCGTGCAGCAGCGGGATGGGCACGATCTCGGCCCCTCCGATCGTGAAGGGCCCCGCCAGCCGGAACAGCGTCACCTGAGGAATCCCTCCACCAGGCTGCTGCAGCGGCTCGAAGATGTACGCAAACGTCCGGCGCAGGCTGTCGACCGTCCGGTCGTCCGCGTAGCAGCCGATCGCCGCCCGCTGCATCGTGTTGTAGCGCCTGATCTCATCGAGGCCGAAAATATGGTCGGCGTGGCTGTGGGTGAAGAGAATCGCGTCGATGCGCCGGATGTCGTGCTCGAGGGCCTGGGCGCGCAAGTCGATGGAGGTGTCGACGAGCACGTGCCGGACGGCGCTCGCCACGGCCGACGCCGGTGATGCAACGTAGGCCGGATCCTCCGGCCCAGGCAGGCTCATCAGGATCGACGGACGCAAACGGCGGTCCCGGGGATCGGGCGACTTGCACACCGCGCAGTCGCAGCCAATCGACGGCACGCCCTGCGACGTGCCGCTGCCGAGCACGGTAATCTTAAGGCTCAATGATCCGCTTCTCGCTGCCAGGCTTCAAGCCGCTGACCTCGACGAAACGCATGCGGAGCTCGTAGAGCACCTGTTCGAGCACCTGACGCTCCTCGGCGGTGAGGTTGCCTCGGGTCTTCTCGTCGAGCAGGGCCAGGATCTCGATCATCTGGGCCGCGCCCTCGAGGTACGGGGGCTGCCGCTCGCCAGACACGGGATCTGGCAGATCGCCGAAATGGATCGCCGCCGTGCTGGCCAGCGAGAACACGAACGCGACGAAGGAGAGCTGAGGCATTGGGTGATTTGGGAATTGGGTAAGATTACCAAATTCTCATGTCCACCCGTGCCATCGACGAATTCTCCCGCCTCCTCGACATCGTCTCCACACTCAACGGTCCCGACGGCTGTCCGTGGGACCGCGACCAGACGATCGACTCGCTCAAACCGTTCGTGCTCGAGGAAACGTACGAGGTGCTCGAGGCGATCGACCGGCACGACCATGCCGCGCTCTGCGAAGAGCTGGGCGACTTCGTCTTCGAGGCCGTGTTCGTGGCCCAGATCGAAGGGGCGGCGGGCCACTTCAGCATCGCCGACTCGATCAAGTCCATCGCCGACAAGCTGGTGCGGCGCCACCCGCATGTCTTCGCGCGCGACACCGGTGAGCCGAAGCTCGACACGCCGGGCCAGGTGCGGACGCGGTGGGAGGAGATCAAGGCACAGGAACGCGGCGGGCCCGGGAACCCTGGAAACACAGTAAAGCCGAAGACGCTCCTGAGCGGCATCGCGCCCACGACGCCAGCACTGCTCCGCGCGTACCACATCGGCGTGCGAGCCAAGTCGGTCGGCTTCGACTGGACGCGCACCGACGAGGTGGTCGACAAGATCGAGGAGGAGGTCCGCGAGCTGCGCGAAGTGGTCGAGGCCGGCGGGCTCGTCGATCAGGCCCGGGCCGAAGAAGAGATGGGCGACCTGCTCTTCTCGATCGCCCACCTGGCACGCCAGCTCGGCATCGAGCCCGAAACCGCGCTGCGGAAGGCCAACGACAAGTTCACCAGGAGGTTTACGGCGATGGAACAGACGATCGCCTCCTCCGGGCGCGCCATGCGGGATCTCCCACTCGACGAACTCGAGCGGGAGTGGCAGCGTGTCAAGTCACAATCAACCGCATAAGACCGTTCGGCCGTCGGCACGTCGGTTCGCCAACCACGAAGCTCGGCGCGCCAAAACGTGCGGCCGGCATCATCGGTTTATGCCATGGCGCTCGGGCCAGGCTTGGCCTCTCGCGGAAGTGGCCTGCCGCACGTTTTGCCCCTATCGCGTGTCGCGCCGACTTCTATCGGTTGGCGATCCGACGTGCCGATCCGGCCAGTGCGGGTGATCTAGTTCAGAGACAGGGTGCGGCCGGTGAAGGTGTGCAGATCGATCGATGTCCCATCGGTATCGAGCATGACCGCGCCGTCCTGGTCGGTGCGGAAGATCGCGGCGCCGATGTCGCGGTACCGCTGCACTACTTCCGGCACGGGATGACCGAAGCGGTTGGACCGGCCCGCGCTGAAGACGGCAACGCGCGGGTGAAGGGCCTGCAGAAATTCGCGCGAACTCGAGGTGAGGCTGCCATGATGCGGCACCTTGAGGACCAGCAGCGGCGCTGGCGGGATCACGCCGACAAGCGTCTTCTCGACCTCCCTGCCGATGTCGCCTGTCAGGAGAATCGACACGTCCTTCCAGCGCACCTCGAGCACCAGCGAATCGTCGTTCCGCACTTTCTGGCGTTCCCAGTCTGCCGGCGCTGGATGCCACGCCGTGACCTCAACGGCGTCGATCGAGACTCGGCGCCCGCCGTTGACGTGGGTCCACTGCGCGCCCGACGCCAGTGTCTGCAGCCTGAGCGCGGTCAATGGCTCTGAGCTCGGGACGGGAATGCCCTCCCACACCTCGCGCGGCCGGAAGTCGCGGAGGATGGACGAGACCCCACCAATGTGATCGGGGTCGCCATGGGTCAGGGCGACGTAGTCGAGGCGGCGCACGGCGCTCGCGCGCAGCGTCGGCCCAACAACGCGATCGCCGATGTCGAAGCTCGAAGCTGCCGACAGGCCGCCCGCGTCGACAAGCAACGTCGAGCCGCGCGGGAAGCGGACGAGCGCGGCATCGCCCTGCCCGACATCAACAAAGGTGACGTGCAATCGGCCGTCGCCACGCGAGGCCAGGATGGCGTTGGGCTCCGCGAGGATCCAGAGGGCCGCGCAGGCCGCCATCGCTGCCGCTGCTCGTCTCCTCCAGCCGGGGCCAAGCATCCACCAGGTGCAGAGCCCGGAGTAATAGAGCGCCGCCACGGACCACGAGGGCGGCGTCACTCGATAGGTGAGCATCGGTGCGTAGCGGACGAGATCCGCCGAGCGGACCAGGCCCTCGGCGCCCAGATGCGCGAGCCAGCCGATGGCGGCGGCCAGGTGCGTGGAAATGAGCGCCGCGGGCACGAGCGCCATGCCCGCGATCTGGGCAACACCCATCAGCGGGATCGCGAGGAAATTGAGCCCGAGCCCGGCGAAGGTCACGCGCGAAAACACCATCACGCCGATCGGGAACAGCATCGCTTCGGCCGCGACCGACATCATGAACATCGTCGCCAGCGGATCGAGCGGGCGCGGCAGGCGCCACGACCGGACCGTCGGCACCACGACCAGAATTGCGAGCGTCGCGCCAGCGGTCAGCAGAAACGCGGGATCGACGACGATGAGCGGGCTGGTGGCCACGAGAACGGCGGCCGTGACCGCCAGGGCGTTGACCGGCGGGCTGCGGTGGTCGATCGCGCGGCTGGCCAGATAGACAACCGCCATGAGCGTCGCGCGATCGACCGACGCGCCTCCACCTACCAGGCTGGCGTAGGCGACGAGCGTGGCAATCGTGGCGAGGGCGGCGCCACGTCCGAGAAGGCCCGCGAACCGGAACGCGCCCAGGATCAGGCCGGCCAGAATCGCGATGTTCCCGCCGGAAATCGCGATCACGTGATACGTCCCGGCCTCCTGCAGCCGGCGCTCGACATCCGTATCGAGCCCTGCCCGGTCGCCAATGACGATGGCGGCCACAATCGCCGCTGATCTGGGGCTGTAGCGTCCGGCAGAAGCCGTGATCGCTCGCCGGGCAAACGAGCGAGCTTCGCCGACCCGCTCGTCCCACCAGTGGCCTCGTGCCACCACCTCGATAAGCGCGCCGCTTTTCACCGTGCCGACGAGTGTCGTGCCCCGCCGTGCAAGCGCCCGTTCGTGATCGGGCACGCCGGGATCGAGATACCGGGATGGCCGCCGGAGTTGCACCGGCATCCGCACCCGCCGGCCGGCGCGCCACTCCTCCACTCGCGGGGCCGCCAGCGAGCCGACGACGGTCACGAGGATGCCGCCCGATGCGGGGCGCGAGCCGATGGCATCGACATCGATACGCAGTGACACGCCGGACGCCACGGGCGCCGCATCCGCCCGCAGCACGCCGCTGACAATCGCGAGCGCCTCATCGTCCTCCGGCACGCGGCGACCCTCGGAGACCGCCTCGGCGCGCTGGGTACGAGCGACCTCTTCGAAGACCACACGCAGGGTCGGCCGCCAGGCCTCGTGCCATGCGTCCACGGAGAGCATGGCGCCGCCGACAAAGAAGGCCATACCCACAGCCAACGCCAGCCCGAGCGCCCACCATCCGCGCCAGGCCAGGTACGCCAGGGCGGCGCAGGCGAACAGCACGATGCAGCCGACCGCAGCGGGCATCTCCGGCAGGAGTAGACCGAACGTGGATCCGGCGAGCAGGCCGATGGCGGGGATCGCAGCCACGGTTTGCATGCCCACCGATGAGCAAGCTGACGGCCGTCATGAAGACTGGATCAACGCAAAGGACACAACGAACACAAAGGCTCTCGTTTCAAAGAGATTCCGTTGCGTCCCTGGTGTCCGTCGTGTCCGGCCTGCCGAGCCTTGTTGCAGAATCTGCCACGTCCTCGACGCGGCCCTCGGCAATTACTGCATGACCGGTGTCATGGTTGCCTGGCGATCTTCGGCAGAAATCGCCCAGTGCGGCTGCGATACGCGCGATAGGGCTCTCCAAAACGGGCCAGCAGGTTTGCCTCTTCGACTCGCGATCGGATCGTGAGCAGCGCAAAGACCAATCCCCCGGTCAGCAGAAGGAACCAGTTGGCCGCCGTCAGGGCGATGCCAAGCAGCAGGAGCGCGACCGAGTCGTAGAACGGATGGCGGACAAATCGATACGGGCCGCTCGTCACGAGCGTGTGCGCTCGTCGCGTCACGACCGTGTCGGTGAGGTTGGGCCCGAGCCCGCGCAGGGCCCAGAACAGCAGTATCCAGGAGGACAGCACGACACCGGGCCCCACCCACCGCAGCCACATGGGGAGCGGCACCGACGACCAGGCCATCCGCACGGGATTCACAAGGTACGTGATCGCGCCGACGAAAAAGACGAGGGCGATGGGCCGCAGCGTCGCCAGGATGAATATGCCCTCCTGCCGGCGATCGAGCTTTTCGTTCGTCCGGGCCTTGAGCCGATGGTAGGCCATCAGCGGCAGCAGCACCACGAACTCGGCGACGAGGACCATACGGATCAGAAGATCGTTCGACACGGAATGTCCGGCGCGGCGTCAGTGCCCGCGCGCCCTTTCCTTGAAACGCGCAATCTGATCGCGCGTGCCCAATACGGCGACCATGTCGCCCGCGTCGAGGCTGGCAGAACTATCCGGTTTGGCCGTCAACGATCCCTCGTGAATGAGGCCGACGACCGACACGCCAATGGACGTCCGGATGCGAAGTTCGCCAATGGTCCGCCCGCTGAACGGGCTGTCGGCCGACAAGCCGAGCCACGTAAAGTCGAGCTGACGCGCGACCGCGCCAATTTGCGACATGATCGCGCGGCCCGACTCCGCGCCACCTGCAGAGTCTCGTGGGCAGGCACGTTGAAATGGATGAGCGCCTGGCGCGTCGGCGAACACCGGCACGGTGACTAGCACCGCTCGTGCGTGGGAGACTGGGCCAGGAAGCCGCCGCCGAGCGCAGCCACCAGGACCAGCGTGAGGTCGGTAACGAGATCCATCACGTCGCCGGGGGCGCCTTCGGTTTCTCGGCGAGCGTCTTCAGCACTTCCGCATGTGTCTGGATCCGGCCGTGAATCGGCAGGTGCCGTGCGGGATTCAGCTTCTGCGCCTTCACGTTCTCGATGAAGTTGTCGCCCCACGGATGCTGCTGCCAGTTGAGGTCGTAGAAGTCTGCCTGCACGAGCGTCCGGTCCCTCGGCACCCACGCGAAGACGAGCAGCCCGGAATGGATGTTGCCGTTCGCCTTGTAGAGGATGACTTCGTTGGCCGCATCCTTGAGCGTGAGCCCCTCGTCCATCAGCTGGAACACCGGCGTCTTCGGGTTTCTCGAGAGCGCGTCCTGCCCGCGCGTGTGCGGGCGGGAGGCAATCTCCTTGAAGAAGGCCTCGTTGCCCCGATGCGTGATGATCGTCAGGCCCTCGGCCACGGCCGCCCGGAATCCGCCCGCGTGATCGAGATGATGATGCGAGACGATGGCGTGCGTGAGCGGCTTCGTCGGCACGAGCGTTTTCGCTTTGGCGATCACGGCCTGCGTGCGGGCATCGGTGAGCGGCACCTCGAAGAGCGTGAGGTGATCGGCGAACTCGAAGACCACGCTGTGATGGGTGCCGCCCGCGAGCCACCAGATGCCGCGGCCCACCTCCTCGACCGTGACGTTGATGGGCGGCGGCTGCGGGAGGGGCGCCGCGCGCACCTCGCCGGGCGCCGCCAGATCCTCGGCTTCCACGTCCGCCTGGTTGCGCGACAGGGTGATGTCGGCGGTGGTAAATCGGTCGGTCTTCGTGGTGAACCGCTTCGGCAACTGCAGGCCGCCCACCTCCTCGAAGTCCGCAAATGTCGTCTCGACGATCACGTCACCCCAGTTGGGGTCGTACTCGGCGTGCGCAACATGTGTCGGCCGCTTCGTGGCCGGGTCGATCGCGAGGGTCAGCACGTCGCCCCTGGCCGTGGTGATGTCCACGTGCGGTTGTCCGTCCTCCTGGCGCAGGTTGCCGATCTTGGCGGCCGGGTCGAGCGCGGCTCGAAGCAGCGCCACCGGGTGCTCGAGCATCTCGCGACGGCGCTGCTGCGACGCCGCCTCGGACGCGCGCTGCAGCGGCGCCTGTGTGGCGCCGGCGGCGGCCGCGGCGACGTTGAAGGCGAGGTCGCCGTCGAGGCGCTGATCCTGGCGCACCACCGTGGCGTTGGCGAACGCGAACTGCGCGGTGCGCACCTGCTGCAGCCGCATCCGGCCGTTCGCGAGATCGAGGGTGCGCCTGTAGTCGGTGACCTTGAAGGTATTGGGAGGCGCGTCCGGCGTGGCGCTGCCGCCCATGGCACCGTTCATGCCCGCGCCCTCCATCACGATCGTGCGGACGCCCTGGATGCGTGCGGCCCCGCCCATGGCGGCGACAGCGTCATCGATGACTTGTCGCTCCGGCGGCGTCTGCGTGCAGGCGGCGGCACAGGCGGCCGCCACGACGACTGAAATGATTCTTGTCATGCTCTCTCTCCCGTCAGAAGCCAACGGATTGAACGGCGCCTCCCGGTACGCCAGCGTTTATACACCTGCCGCGGCGTCTGTGGCGCTATGATTTCGCAATGAAGAGGATCGCCTTGCTTCTGTGTCTCGCGACGCCGCTGCTTGCGGCCGCTCAAACGGTCGAGCGCGCCGCCGAGGTGCCGGCGCTGACCGAAGGCCCGACCGTCGATCGGGACGGCAACGTCTATTTCACCGAGCTGCGGGCGCAGAAGATCTACAAGCTCACGCCGGCTGGCGAGCTGACTGTGTTCCGCGAGCCCAGCCACGGGGCCAACGGCCTCGTGATCGATCCACAGGGACGCCTGATCGCCTGTGAAGGAAATGCCGAGGGACACACTCCACGCATCACGCGCACGGACCTCCGCACCGGCGCCATCGAGGTGCTCGCGGACAATTTCCAGGGTATGCCGTTTCGCGGCGCCAACGACGTCACGATCGACGGCAGGGGTCGCGTGTATTTCACCGAACCGGCGGGCAACGCCATCTATCGGATCGATGGACCGGGTCAGGTTTCGCGTGTCGTCGCGGCGCCAGACATCCGGGCGCCGAATGGCCTTCAGATCTCACCCGACGACAGGACCCTGTACGTCATCGAAGCCGGCGCGCCGCCGGCCACCGCACCTCGAGTGATCCGCGCGCTCGACCTGCAACCCGACGGCACGGCGCGCAATGGCCGTGTCATTTACGATTTCCGCGGCCGAAGCGCTGACGGGATGAGCGTCGATGTCCAAGGGAACCTGTACGTATCCGCCGGCTTGAACCAACTGGCGCCGCCCGGTGCGGTGGCTGCCGCGCGCGCGTGGACCGCCGACGCGCTCAAGACCAAGGCCGGCGTCTACGTCATCTCGCCGGCGGGCAAGCTCCTCAAGTTCATCCCGATTTCCGAGGACGTCATCACCAACAACGCCTTCGGTGGTCCGGACATGAAAACGCTGTACGTGACGTCGGGACGAACGGTGTTCATGGTGCGGACCGACATCGCCGGCCTGCCTCGGTAGAAGCAGCTGCGGCCGTCAGCGCTCCGGCACGAAGCCTTCGGGCAGGATCTCGAGGGCCACGGCTGTTCCTTCGGCGCCCGCATTCGATCCTGGTGGCAGACGCGACGTCAGGTAGACCTCCATGGGAGGCACCTGCGCCCCGCAGCTCACCGACATCGTCGTCAGCGCGCGATAAGCGATGAAATCGACGTCCGCGAAACCCGCAGCGCGTGCCCGTACCTGACCGGTGGCTGTGCGCACCACGAGCACAACGCCGTTCTGCCCACATTCGACTGCCGCGAACACACCGTACACGCGCTGCTCGCCGGGGCCCACGGGCCGTAACGCAGGCGTGAAGGTGGGCGAAGCGGCGTTTCCAGCGCTGCTCCGAGGAGGGGCTCCACCGCCGGCCGGCAGTATCGGCAGTGCCGGCGGCGCCGACACGCCGGCAGCTGCGAGCGTGTCGCGGCGCGTTTGCAGACCGGCTGACACGCCGAGCAACGTCCTGGCGCGCTCCTTCTCAGCAGCGTCAGTGGCACGAGCCAGGACGGGACCTAGCACGGCCCGGGCGCCGTCGAGATCGTTGAGCCGAAGGAGGGCCTCGCCGAGCTGCAACGCCGCACGGTGGTTGGCGGGTTCGGCCCGAACGAGAGGCGTCAGGAGGTCGCGCGAGGCTGCGTACTCGCCCGTAGCGGAATACGTAAATCCGAGCAGCAGCTTGGCCTCGGTGTATCCCGGCCTGAGGGCAATAGCCCGCTCGAGCGCACGTGATGCCTGCTGCAGCGAATCCGCGTCCTGAGATCCCTGCTGCCTGATCAGTTCGTACGCGTACGCGAAGTAGACGGTCTCGTTGGCGGTCCCCAGCGTCTGCGCCTGCCTGAGGTGGGCCATGCCCTCGCCTGTTTTGCCTCCGCGGATCTGCAACCTCCCAAGCGACGCGTGCGCGAGCGCCAGATCCTGTTTGGCGGCCAGCGCCTTCTCGAGACGGGCCGTCGCCTCCTCATTGCGGTTCATGTGTGCCAACAGGTCGCCCAGCCAGGCGTCGGCCTCCGCATCAGCGATCCGTGTCGTCCGAGACTCGATGCGCGTCACGAGGTTGTCGGGAAAGGTGTACGCCATGTACGTGTGAGCGGTCTTCTGGACATACAGCTGCACCTCGCGCTCGAGATCGCGGACCTCGATGCCGTAGGCCGCGCGAAAGCTCTCTTCGGTCGCTCCTCCTTCGGCCAGCTTCGTCACGAACGCGAGCAGCTGATCCCTGCGCTTGGACTCGCCGTGAAACGCGTGGTGGACGATGGCCCACGACTGGGCGTAGAGCACGTCGCGATCGGTGATGTCCCTCGTGTACTCGGGCGAGTTGCGATCGATGGCGAAGAAGCGCGCAAACGGCAGGCGGCGCGACCGCAGCAGCTCGAGGTGGCGGAGCACCGCTTTGCCGATGTTGGCACGACTCCTGGTACTGGCCTCGAACGTACTGTAGTACTCGGCGAGCCCTTCATTGAACCAGAGCGGGGCGTGGGCAAAGATGCCGTTCAAGAGCAGGTGCGAATACTCATGGAAGATGATCGGAAAGCCCCGGTCACCCTCTTCGAGCGTCAGCGTGATGTAGTTGACGTCCTGCCCCGGCTGGAAGAACCCCGAGACCGGAATGATCCGGCCATTCGCCAGCGGCATGAACGGCTCGTAGGAGCGCTTGTCGCGAAAGACGAGGACGACGACCGGGGGTGCGCCCTCGCGAAGGGCCGCCGGGTTCAGCTGACCGATGACGTCGCGAAATTGCTCCAGCTTGAGGGCGACGTTGCGAAGCTCGCCCTCGCCGGCGTTGCCGACGACCTGGAAATGATCGGACCGCAGCGACAGCCAGTCAGCAGCCGCTGCGCGGGGAAGGACCAGGGCCAGCACTGCCACGAGTGGCAACAGTCGTCGCATGTGTCTCCTCCGTTTCGAAGGGAATCATACGCCAGGCCATCAGGACGATACCTTCAAAGATCGCCGGCCGCGAAGAACTCCGCCGGCTGAAATCCGAACCGGCGCGCGACGAGCAGGCTCGGGAAGCTCTGCACCCTGATGTTGTAGGTCTCGACCGCGCCGTTGTAGTAGTTGCGCGCGTAGGCGACCTTGTTCTCGGTGTCCGCGAGGTCGCGCTGCAGCTGGGCGAAGCGATCGCTGGCCTTCAAATCCGGATAGGCCTCGGCCACCGCGAAGAACGTCTGCAGCGAGCCTGTCAGCGCCAAGTCGGCGCGCGCCGCGGCGCCGGGC
>JBAUGX010000168.1:0-6851 GCA_049679965.1 Vicinamibacterales bacterium | reverse complement strand
GGCTGGCGCGGCTTGGCCGCCGGTGTTCCTCAGGTCACTGTCGAGGCGCTCGGACGCGAGTTCAGCAGCCGTCCGGCCGATCTCGTCGTTGCCGCGGGGCCGTCAATCGGGGCATGCTGTTACGAAGTGGGTGCCGACGTTCGTCAGCAGTTCGAGAAGGCGGGATTCCTCAGTGCCGACCTCGCGCGATGGTTTCATGCTGGCCCGCAGCCGACGCCCGCCAATCCGTCGATGCCGGGCCTGCCGGCAACTCCGCGCGCGGATCACTGGCATTTCGATGGCTGGGCCGCCGTCCGCGACCAGCTCATGGCCGCCGGAGTCCCCCGCGATCAGATCAACGTTGCCGGACTCTGCACCGCGAGCCATCCCGGCGCGCTGTGCTCATGTCGGCGCGACGGCCCTCCGGCCGGACGGATGGCCGGAGTTGTCCGCGCGGCGACGTTCTTGGGTGCGTAGGTTCATGGGTTCGTCGGTGCGTGCACCTAAGCACCTACGATCCTATGCACCCAAGCACCGACAAGTTACCTGGAGTCGGCCGGACGACTGACCCTCAGGCTTCAGACTTGAGACTTTCCACCGTCCATCGCCGCGTTGGCGATCCGATCCGCGTGCTCGTTGGACTCGCGGCGCACGTGCTCGAAAGTGACGCGGCCGATCTCGAGGACGAGCAGGCGCGCCTGGGCATGCAGTGGTTGCAGGCCGGAATTCTTGACCTTGAAGTTGCCCAGCATCTGCTGGACGAGCAGCAGGGAGTCTGACCGCACATGCAGTCTGGTGCAATCGTGCGCGCGCGCCCATTCGAGCGCCGCAATCAGCCCGCGGTACTCGGCGACGTTGTTGGTGGCGTGGCCGATGAAGCCGCCGAATTCCTCGACGAGCGTGCCGTCGGCCTGCTCGATGCGCACGCCGTAGCCGGCGGGCCCGGGATTGCCGCGCGCGCCACCGTCGATGTACGCGACGAGGTCCGCCGTGGCTCGTGTCACTGCGCCGGTTGGGCGACGCCGTCCGGCTGGGCGGGGGACGCGGCCGGCACGTGGTAGAGGATGCGCTGGCAGCTGTCGCACTGGGTGATGTGGTCGTTGCGCAGGACGGTGTTGAAGACCTGCGGCCGCAGTCTGACGTGGCAGATCGTGCAGATGCCGTCGCGCGCTTCGGCCATCGCGACGCCGTTGCGACGCTGGGCGATCAGCTCGAAGGTCGCGAGCGTCTGCGGACCGAGGGCCGCCACAATCGTCGCGCGTTCGCCGGCCAGGCGTTCGAGCGTCGCTTTGACCTCGGAGAGCTCGGCGGCCATCGCGCGGCGATCGGCATCGATGGCCTTCTGCTCGGCGGCCATCTCGGCTTCCGACCGCTTCACGAGCGAGGCGAGTTCGTCGGCTTCGAGCATCCGCTCGAGAATCTTGTCCTCGATGGTCTTGATCTCGGCCTGCGCGAACTCGATTTCCTTCTGCACCGCCTGGTATTCCTGGTTCGTCTTCACGGCCATGAGCTGGTCGCGGAACTTGGAGAGGCGGCCCTGGTGGATGGCCACCTCTTTCTCGATGGTCCGGCGGGTGCTCTGGTTCTCGGCAAGGCGCTCCTTGGCGGCGGCAACGCCCTGTCGCGCCGCCTCGAGCCTGGCCTCGAACACCTTCTGACGCTCCGGTTCCTCGGCCACCTGGCGTTCGGCGGCGTGGGCGGCCGAATCGATACGCTGCAAGGCGATGAGGCGATCGAGATCAGCATTCATGCTCGCGCGCGGCCCCGAGCCTGGCGCCTCGGGATGTCTCTCAAACTTCAATCAAGCCCTACAATCTGAAATCGACAATCTGAAATCTGCAATGCCATGATTCGAAAAGTGGGCCCACCAGGATTCGAACCTGGAACAAGCCGGTTATGAGCCGGCGGCTCTAACCGTTGAGCTATGGGCCCGGCTCAAACTCTAAACTCAAAACTCAAAACTTAAAAGGACAATGCGCCGGAGATAGCCCGGTCAGTCCTTTTGAGTTTTCCCTTTTCCCTTTTAACTTCTTTCAGGACGTTCTTCCCTCCAGGAACGCGCGAAGCTTGCGGCTCCGTGACGGATGCCGCAGCTTCCTGAGCGCTTTGGCCTCGATCTGACGGATGCGCTCGCGGGTGACGGCGAAGCTCTGGCCGACCTCTTCGAGCGTGTGTTCGCTGCCGTCGCCGACGCCGAAGCGCATCTTGATCACCTTCTCTTCGCGCGGGGTCAGCGTCTTGAGGACCGACTCGGTCTGCTCCTTCAAGTTGAGGTTGATGACCGCCTCGGCCGGCGAGACGACCTGGCGATCCTCGATGAAGTCGCCCAGATGCGAGTCTTCCTCCTCGCCAATCGGCGTCTCGAGCGAGATGGGCTCCTGCGCGATCTTCAGCACCTTGCGGACCTTCGAGACCGGGATGTCCATCCGCTTGGCGATCTCTTCGGACGTCGGCTCGCGGCCGAGCTCCTGCACCAGCGCGCGCGACGTCCGGATGAGTTTGTTGATCGTCTCGATCATGTGGACCGGGATGCGGATGGTGCGCGCCTGGTCCGCGATCGCGCGCGTGATGGCCTGACGGATCCACCAGGTCGCGTAGGTCGAGAACTTGTAGCCGCGGCGGTATTCGAACTTGTCGACCGCCTTCATCAATCCGATGTTGCCTTCCTGGATCAGATCGAGGAACTGCAGGCCCCGGTTCGTGTACTTCTTTGCGATCGACACGACCAGGCGGAGGTTCGCCTCGACGAGCTCTTTCTTGGCCCCCTCGGCCTGGTACTCGCCTCGGATGATCGTGTCGAGCGTCTGCTTCAGCTCGTCGGGCGACTGCTCGAGCGCATCCGTCAACGCCTTGAGACGGCCCTTGACGTCCTTGACGTTCCGCAGAATCTCCTTGCGGTCGTCCTCCTTGAGCTTCTGCTTCCTGTTCTTCGGGTTGAGCTGCCGGCCGAGCCCCTCGAGTTCGCGCTGGACGACCTTCACGCTCTCGACGGCATCCTTCATGTCGTCGATGAGCCGGCGTTTGACCGACTCGGTGAACTCGATCCGGCGGATCGACTGCGACAACTCGATACGGGCGCGCATGGCCGCAAAGCGGGCGCGGCGGTACTTCCGTCTGTCCCGGGTGGTCGTGCCCTTGGGCGTCTCGGCGAGCTTTTCCTCGAGCTTCTCGGACCCGCCGCGCGCCTTGCGCACCGCGTCGATCTGCTTCTGCACCTGCCGCCGGCGCTCCTCGATCCGCTCGTCGGTGATCTCTTCGTCGTTGAAGATCACCAGCTCGCGGATGGTGCGCTCGCCGGTCTGGAGCTGATCGCCCAGCTCGATGACCCGTTTGGCCACCAGAGGTGTGCGGGAAATCGACTTGATGACGGCGAGCTTGCCGCGCTCGATGCGGCGGGCGATCTCGACTTCGCCCTCGCGCGTGAGCAGCGGCACGGTGCCCATCTCGCGCAGATACATCCGCACCGGATCGTTCGTCTTGTCGAGCGCGCCGGGCGTCAGGTCGAGCTCGATCTCTTCGGCGCCCTCCTGCGTGCGGTCGAGCGTCTTCTCGTCGCGAAGGTACTTCTGGTCAGAATCGATGACCTCGATGCCCGCGCTGCCGAATGTATTAAAAAGCTCGTCGAGCTCGTCGGACGAAGTAATTTCCGCCGGCAGCAGCTCGTTGACCTCGTCGTACAGCAGGTAGCCCTTTTCCTTGCCGATATTGATGAGCTGCCGCACCTCGTCGTATTTCTCTTCGATCGACAAGTGGTGTCCTCCTACGTCAGTTCCTCGATGCGATGAAGCAGGTGTATTTTCCGCTGCCATAAGGTATTAATCTCTTGTCCATTCTCGGCTGCGCCGAGTTGTTGAAGGCGGTCGATTTCACGCTGGATGCCGGCCCGCTCCCGATCGCACCTGAGCCGTTTAATCGCCCTCGCGCAGTCGACCGGGCGGGCCGGGGAAGTGCGGTTGGCGGCGATGCTCGCGACCAACTGGGCGTTCACTGTACTTAGACGCTGAATCAACGCAGATGGTAAGCGATCCGGGGGTTCGGCGTGCAGGCTACGTGCCACGTCAAAAATGTCGCGGCCGCTCAAGCTTTCGAGGTCCTCGCTGTCGAGCTCGGCCAGGGCCCGGAGGGCCTCACCCGTATTGTGGATTAGCCCCCAAATCAGCCCTTTTTCGGCATCCTTCAGCTCGCCGAAGGCCGGCAGCTCGCGGCTCGTCAGTGCCGTTTTTCGGCTGACGGCGGCCTTGCGAATTTCGGCGCGGACGACCTCTTCGGTAATCTGGGCCTTGTGCGCAATGCGGTCGGCGAACTGATCGCGGGCCGCCACGTCCGGAATCCGTGCGGCCACCCCCAGCATCTTTGTCAGGAAGTCACGCCGGTGGTCGTCGCGCCCGAAGTCGAGGCCTGAGGCCGCCCGGTCGAGCAGATACTCCAGGTACGGCTGCGAACTGCGCAGCCGGGCTCGGTACCGATCGGCCCCGTGCTTACGAATGAACGTGTCGGGATCGTCGCCCCGATCGAGCACGACGACGTTGACGTCGAAGCCTTCGGCCACGAGCAGTTCGCACGACCGGGCGGCGGCGCCCTGGCCCGCGGCATCAGGGTCGAAGCTCAGAACGACCTTCGACGTGAACCGCCGCAGCAGCTGGGCCTGTTGGGAGGTGAGCGCGGTCCCGCACGAGGCCACCGCCGGCGCGGCCTGCGACTGGAAGAGCTGCGCGAAATCGAAGTAGCCCTCGACGAGCACGGCGTACCCGGCCTTCCGGATGGCGGCCTTCGTCAGGTTCAGACCGTAGAGCATCCGCCCCTTCGAATAGATCGCCGTCTCGGGCGAGTTGAGATACTTCGGCACCTGATCCGCGTCCATCGATCGGCCGCCAAACGCGATGATCGAGCCGGTGTCGCGACAGATGGGGATCATCAGCCGGTTGCGAAAACGGTCGACGATCTCGCCGCTCTCGCGGCGTACGACGAGGCCGCTCTGGAGCAGCAGGGGTTCGGCGAACCCCTGTGCGAGCAGCCGGCTCTTGAGTCCATCGCGGGACGGCGCCGCGAAGCCCAGTCCCAGCTGGTCGATGGTGGCCTGTGTGACGCCGCGCTCTGACAACTGTTGACGCGCGCGCGCGCCTGGCGGGCCGGCGAGCTGCTCACGGAAGTGCGTGGCCGCGATCTCGTGCACTTTCAGGAGTTCTTCGCGCAGCGCCGAGTCCCGGCGGGCGTCATCGCCACCGCCCTCGGCAAGCTCGGGCAGGGCCACGCCGAACTTCTGCGCGAGCAGCCGGACCGCATCCTGAAACCCGATCTTCTCGTGCAGCTCGAGGAACTTGAACACGTCACCGCCCGTGTTGCAGCCAAAGCAGTGAAAGAACCCCTTGTCGGGAATGACATGGAACGACGGCGTCTTCTCCGCGTGGAACGGACACAAGCCCTTGTAGCTTGTACCCGCGCGCTTGAGCGGGACGTACTCCTGCACGACCTGCACGATGTTGGCCTGCAGACGAAGATCGTCAATGAACTGTTGCGGGAAAAGCGGCATCTCAAAGTCTCAAGTCTCAAGTGTGAAGTCTGCATACTTGAGACTTCAGGCTTCAGACTTACAGCATTACTCCTTCAATCCTTTAGCTCTACCACTGTCACCCCTCCGCCGCCCTGCCCGGGCGGCGCGGTGGCGAAGCGCGCGACGAGCGGGTGCTGCTGCAGAAAGCCGGTCAAGGCGCGCTTCAACTGCCCGGTTCCGTAGCCATGAATCAGCCGAATGACGTGCTGGTCGGTCAGCAGCGACTCGTCGAGAAATCGCTCCGCCCGCGTGATCGCCTCGTCCACCGTGCAGCCGATGACGTTGAGGTCGGCCGAGGCGTTGTCGCGCGGCTGCAGTTCGACGTGCACTTTGACGCGCGAAGGGGCGGCCGCGCCAATCGTGCGGAGGTCCCGCACGCTCGCGCGCATCCGTTTGCCGCGGACGTCGAGGTCTGCGGTTCCGTGATGAATCGCCGTCACGACCGCTTCGAGGCCGAGGCCGCCGACCATGACGCGATCGCCGACGGCGGGTGCAGGAAGATCGGCTGGGTGAGTTGCCGCGTCGTGACTCTCGGGGGACAGAGGGCCGCCCGGATGCTCTGGTTCGAGCAGTCGTTTCACCACGTGATCCACTGCCGCCCGGGCGTCGCCGCGCGCGCCCCCCGTCTCGCCCGTGGTCACCGTCTGGCGTCCGGCCGCCTGAGCCGTTTTCACCTTCAGATCGGTGATGACCTGGTCGATCTCGCGACGCGCCTGGCGCACCTGCGTGTCGAGCTCTTCGTTCAGCCGGCGGCGGAACGTCTGCTCGCGCTGGCCGAGCGCTTCCTCCCGCTGCCGCATTCGCGCGCCGGCCGACTCGATCGTCTCGCGCTCGCGCGCCACCAGCCGCTGCTCATGTTCGAGTGCGCGCATGTCGTGGTCGATCTTCGCCAGGTGCTCGGCGAGCCGCGCCTCACGGGCGCTGATGTTCGCTCGCGCGGCGGCAACAATCGTCGGGTTGAGCCCGAGCCGCCCGGCAATCTCGAGCGCGAGGCTCCGGCCGGGCGATCCGTAGATGAGCCGATAGGTCGGTGCGAACGTGTCGGCGTCGAAGCCGAACGCGGCGCTCGTCACGCCTTCCGACGTCGACGCGTAGGTCTTGAGCGCCTCGTAATGGCTCGTGGCGACGACGATCGCGCCGCGGCGGCGGAAATGATCGACGACGGCCACGCCGAGCGCGCCGCCTTCGATCGGATCGGTGCCGGATCCGACTTCGTCGAGCAGGACGAGCGCCGGCGTCGCGAGCCGGGCGTCCATCGCGGCGATATTCGCGATGTGCCCGGAGAAGGTGCTCAGGCTCGCTTCGATCGACTGCTCGTCGC
>JBAUGX010000167.1:0-33302 GCA_049679965.1 Vicinamibacterales bacterium | reverse complement strand
GCCCTGCGACGCGGGCGGGACGCGGCTGTTGGTGCGCAGGTACACCGTGCTGACCCCGTACATCTCGTTGTCGTGCTCGAGCAACTGAGAGAGGATGGCGCCGCGCGCTCGCGGGCCGCCCCGGCCGCCCATGATGAGCTCGGTGATGGACTGGTCCGTCAGCGACGAGAAGGCGGGATCGCAGAACGCGTACGACTCTTGCAGCGTCTTGAGCGCGTCGGCCTTCGTCGCGACGCTCATCTCGAGGCTCGGCTGCCCCATTTTCGGGTTCGGCACCCCGAGGGCCTGTGAACACGTCCCGTAGTGAAAGTCGGAGATGTGCGCAAACAGCTGCGCGAAGGTGCGGATGCCGTCAGCCGGCTTGTGCGCGAAGCCTTCTTCCGGCATCTCGTTCACCGAGCCCAAGACCAGCCCCTTGACCCGGTTGTACGATTGCTGCTGACCGGCCGCCAGTCCCACCGGCCCCGCGGGGGCGCCGCCCTGGCGCGCACCGCCGCCGCCCTGCCCGCCTGCGCCTTGCGCGAATACTGAGGACGCGAAGAAGAGAACACTCACCGAGAACGGAAGAATCCGCTGCATCACTCGACTCCTTTTGGCTGCTCCGGCTCGTCGCTTCTGGACCAGGACAAGAGTATCAGAAGGATCGGGTCAGACGGCAATCCGCGCTAGAGTGAAGCTCACATCGCCATGCTTCTCGAACACCGCACGACGAAAACGATCGAACGGGGCCGGCCGTTTCCATTAGGAGCGACGCTGGTCAATGGCGGCGTGAACTTCGCCGTCTACTCCAAGCACGCCACCGACGTTTTTCTCCTGCTGTTCGACTCGGCGCAGGGCCAGCCGACCGACGTGATTCGGCTCGCGCGCCGCGACCGCTTCATCTGGCATGCGCACGTCCTCGGTGTTGGGGCCGGCCAGCTCTATGGCTACAAGGTCCGCGGCGAGCATCGTCCCGAATGGGGCCAGCGCTTCAACGACGCGAAGCTGCTCCTCGACCCCTACGCCAGGGCGGTCACGGGAAAATTCCGCAACACCGACAATCTGCTGCTGGCCTACGACCTCGATGCCGGAGACCTCTCGCTCGACACGCGTGACAACACGACCGTCGTGCCGAAGGGGATCGTGGTGGACGAAGGCTTTGACTGGCAGGGCGTCCGGCCTCCCGATCTTCGCCTGGAGCAACTCGTCATCTACGAGGTGCACGTGAAGGGCTTTACGGCGCACCCCTCCTCGGGCGCGCGTTTCCCGGGCACGTATCTGGGGTTCATCGAGAAGATCCCGCACCTGACGCGGCTGGGCATCAACGCCGTCGAGTTGCTGCCCATCCACGAGCACTACGTCGACGACTTCCTCGTCGAGCGCGGCCTGACGAACTACTGGGGATACAACTCGATCGGATTTTTCGCGCCCGAATCGTCGTACAGCACCGGCCGGACGCCGGGCTGCCAGGTCGCCGAGTTCAAGACGCTGGTCCGAGAGCTCCACCGCGCCGGCATCGCGGTCATCCTCGACGTGGTCTACAACCACTCCGGCGAAGGCAGCGAACTCGGGCCCACGATCTCGTTCCGCGGCCTGGACAACCTCGCGTACTACAGCCTCACCGGCACCCCGGACGCGCCGTACCGCTCGTACGTGAACTACACGGGATGCGGCAATAGCCTGACGTTCGACAGCCCCGCCGTGATCCGCCTGGTCATGGACTCGCTGCGGTACTGGGCCGAGGAGATGCACGTGGACGGATTCCGGTTCGACCTCGCCTCCGTGCTCGGGCGCACGGCGGATGGCGCGTTCCGTCCCTCGGCGTCCTTCTTCGACGCGGTCTCGCAAGACCCGGTGCTCAGCCGCGCGATCCTGATCGCCGAGCCGTGGGACCTCGGGACCTACCAGGTGGGCAACTTTCCGGTGGACTGGTCCGAATGGAACGGACGATTCCGAGATACCACGCGACGGTTCGTCAAGGGCGACGGCGGCCAAGTGGCCGACCTGGGCTGGCGTCTGACCGGATCGGCCGATCTGTACGGTGAGGACGGACGCTCGGCAGACAACAGCATCAACTTCAGCACCTGCCACGACGGCTTTACGCTGGCTGATCTTGTGTCCTTCAACGACAAGCACAACGAGCGCAACGGCGAGCGCAACCAGGACGGCGCCAACGACAACTACTCATGGAACTGCGGCGTGGAAGGAGACACGGCCGACCCGATCATCCTGGCCTTGCGCCGGCAGCTGATGAAGAACCACGCGTGCATGCTGCTCTTCGCCTTGGGAACGCCGATGATCCTGGGCGGCGACGAATTCGCGCGGAGCCAGGGCGGCAACAACAACGCCTACTGCCAGGACAACGACATCAGCTGGTTTGACTGGGATGCGGCCCTGCAACACAGCGACCTCGTCGAGTTCTTTCGAAAGGCCATTGCCTTCACGAGGCGCTTCCCTGTTCTTCAGCGGCGAAAGTTTCCGCTCGGCAAGGATCTCGATGCCGACAGTGTTCGGGACCTGACGTGGTATGGACCGGACCTCGGTGAGCCGCGGTGGCACGACCCCGACACGCGCATCCTCTGCTACCAGCTCGACAGCAGCGAGGAAGGGGCCGTGACGGCCGTCGACCGGTTGTTCTTCATCCTCAACGCGCAATCCGAGCCGCAGTGGGTGACCCTTCCGCCACTCCACGCGTCGCGCTCCTGGTACCGGGCTGTCGACACGAGCTTGCCGGCGGGCGAGGACTTCGCGGATCCCGATCGGGAGGTCCCCATCGACCCGGCCGATCATTACATCGCCAACCCGCGGAGCACCGTCGTGCTACTGGCTCGCTGATTGAGGATCGACGCTGGTCTCGGCTTTCGATCGGGCCTTGGCAGAAGCGTCGAGGTCGGCCTTCGCTTCTCGTTCCGCCTTGATCGCCTCGGCGCGCGCGTCTGCGTTCGGTCGTAGTTTGCGGATGGCGTGTCTCAGGTTGTCGTGCGCCAGTCCCATCAGCTCGGCCCTGAGTTCTGCGAGAGGCACACCCAGGTTCTTCGAAACGTGCACGGCGGCACAGAACTGACCCTCGTTCATGAATCCCCGGGCCGCGGCTTCGACGGTCAGCCCCCCGGGCAAGAGCGGCAGCATCCTGGCGCTGAGGACCGGGTCCGCGGCGATGCGCTGGGACAAAGTGGGAAGCGATTGAAGCGCCGCCGCACCGCGGCGCGCGTCGGCATGGACCGACTGGCCGGCATCGACTGACGCCGTCACCATCGTTGCGAGAGCGGCGAGGCCGATGGAACCTCTTAGAGCTCGCATGATGCTTGCCCCCCCGGCCATCCACGAGGCAAACGATGTGCCGCAGCCCTTCTCGTAAGCGTGTCCTACTCCCCTCCCCCGGACCCACCAATATGGGAATCCTTCGTACGAAATCGTAATTAGAGTGTCTTCAGACCCTCCTCGTAATCGGAAGGCGTATCGATATCTGCAAATGCTCCCGCATCGTCGATTTCGATATCGCCTTCGCGGGTCGCATGCGCTCGCACGATGGGTTTCGCGCCAGCCTGAGGATCCGCGTGTCGCACGGCGTCAAAGAGCGACCGATCGATGAGCATCGGGTGACCGTGTTCGCTGCCACGCGTCGGCCGTACGATTGGAGCGTGCGTCTGACGGTACCGATCGACCACCGCCTGCACCGTCGCCACTCGGAAGAACGGCACATCCACGAGCGTCATCAGCGTCGCTTCGACCCCCGGACGATCGACCACGCGAAGACCTGCCAGCAGCGATGACAGTTGCCCGGCCTGGTAGTCGGCGTTTTCCACGAATCTCGCGGGCAGCCCGCTACCGGCGAAGGTGGCGGCCACCGCCTCGGCCTCATGCCCGACCACGACCACGACATCGTCGATGCCGGCCTCGAGGAGCGTCCGCACGATTCGTGTGAGGAACGTCTCGCCGCCTTCAGCTGGTGCGCGGTTCGGATCGAGAGGCAGGTTGGCTTTCGGCCGGCCCATCCGCGTCGACATGCCGGCTGCAAGGACAATCGCTGGAATCATCAGGGTTCCACAGTGCCGACTAGATTAGACCCGCCCGGCCGTTCCATGAGCTAGAATCGCGAGCATGGCCGATGTCGAGCTTCAGATCCGGTGTCAGCGCTGCGGCGCCCAGATGGAAATGCGCGATCCTGGGCCGGGCATGCCGTGGCGGCCCGATCAGTTCTGGGTCTGCAACAGCTGCGGGCGGCACTTCTGGTCCACCTACCCGCCGCCGAACCGCGAGAAGGCCAAGCCGGCCACTGAACCCGTGTCATGACCAACGACGTCGGTTGTCGCGCTCGCGTGGCGTGCTTCCATCTTGATGACGATCTCGACGAAAACGACGAGGACGAGGACGAGGACGAAGAGGACAAGAAGCGCAGCGACGAGGACGCTGACGACGAGAATGAAGACGAGGACGAGGACGAGGATGAGGACGAGGACGAGGACGACGTCGAGACCTGGCAGGTATCCGCGCCGTCCTCAATGCCGCTAAAGGCCGACCATCGCTTGACTTCCGCCTGCGAACTGCCTAGACTGGCGCAAATTTCCCAAGTCCGCGTATGCCAACCGGAATCATCGCTCGACTCCTCATCGACAAGGGCTTCGGATTCATCCGCGACGAAGGCGGCACCGAGCACTTCTTCCACCGCAGCGCGGTCCGTCAGTCCGTCTTCGAACTGCTGCGCGAGGGCCAGCGGGTGGAGTTTACGGTCGAGGAATCCCCCAAGGGCCCCAGGGCCGGCGACGTCAGGCTGATCGACAACTAGCCGCGCGTCTTCAATCTGCAATCTTCAATCTGCAATTCCTAGTGCGCGCAGCGCCGCCTCGATGTCGCTGAGGTCTGCCAGGACCACATCGGCGCCCGAGGCGCCGAGCGATGCCACGTCGTAGCTGCCCGTCGCCACGGCGACCGCACGCGCGCCAACCGTCCGGGCGCAGGCCACGTCGAGCGGCGTGTCTCCAACCACGACGGCGTCGGCGGGAGCAATCGCCGGTCCACCCGCCGCGGCCACCGACGCCACCGCAACGGGCACGAGCGTGTTTCGATCGACGGCCGCGTCGCCGAAGGCGCCGCCTCGAAAGTAGCGCCACAAATCAAAGTACTCGAGTTTGAGTTGCGCCGCTCGCTGGTAGTTGCCGGTCAGCAGCGCCAGGTGCACATCATCCCGAGCCGCGAGCGTGTCGAGCAACGGCCGGACGCCGGGCATGAGGCCCTTCCGCGGACCGGGCTTTTCGATCTCGACGTCGAGGTGCTTCAGGTAGACGTCACGAAACCGGGACAGCTCGGGTGCGTCGGCCGGCACACCGTTGGCGGCGGCCAGTTCGGCCAGCACCCAGGGGTCGGTGCGACCGGCCATCGAGAAGGTCTCGCGCGGATGGGTGATGCCGAACAGCTCGCCGAACGCACTGAGGAAGGCGCGGAGCCCGGCGCGGCCCGTCAGCACCAGGGTGCCGTCGATGTCGAAGAGGACGACTTTCAACTCTCGGCGCCTCTCTTACGCGAGCAGCCGGTTGACCTCGTCGACGATTCGAGAGGACGCGGTGAGGGCGGCGACCTCGACTTTCAGCGCCGCGAGGTTGCAGGCAATCGCGCCGTACGCGATCGTCGCGTGCACCATCGGCGGCAGGACGCCGGTGTCGACGCTCGCGCCCATGATCGCCGCCACCATCGTCACCGCCATGGCCAGCGTGCCGATGGAAAAGACCGGCTTCCGCGCGGCCGCGATCCGGCGGTAGTGATCGCCCGACAGGCCGCCCTCCTTCATCGCGTCCTTGACCGCCTTCCCCTTGCCGATGAGATAGAACATCATCATCGAGTGCGCGAGCAGCGTCACGAGCGTCGAAAAGATCCCGAACGAAATGTGGCGCGCGACGTCGGTTCCGCTGATGCCGAATACGGCGGTGCTGACGAGGCCGATGAGGGCGACGGCGACGGAGGTTAGAAGCGCTTGAGCCACGGGGTCATGATAGACCAACCGCAGCAAAGGTCCGCCTGAAGGCGGACCCCACGACACATCAGGCCACGAAACGTCAAGCCTCCTTCGTGGGGTCCGGCTTCAGCCGGACCAGCCGGTCGTACTCCTCGCGCGGCAGCGACACGCTGCCTGGCGCCAACGCGCCGTGGGCCTGGTCGCCATGGAAATCGGAGCCGCCGGAGACGGCGACGCCAAGCGCGGCGGCCATGGCCAAATACCGCCCCGTCGCCTCGACGTCGTGCTTGCTGTGGTACGCCTCGATCGCATCGAGGCCCGCCCGCACCAGCGTAGGGATCCAGCCATCGTCGCCGATGAGCGCGGGATGCGCGAGCGAGGCAATGCCCCGCGCATCGTGGATGCGCGCCACCACTTCTTCGGGCGGTGCGCCACGACGCGGCACAAAGGCCGGCCGGCCGCGGCCGAGCCATCGCTCGAACGCCTCGTCGGTGGTTGCCACGTGTCCGGCCGCCACCAGTGCCCGCGCGATCCACGGCCGGCCCGCCGCTCGTCGTGGGTCGTCGACCGCGGGCCGGACGATCGCATCGACATCGAGATTGATGCCGATCGTCTTCAGCCGGTCGAGAATCTGGCGCACCCGATCGACCCGCCGGCTCCGTTGCTCGGTCAGAAACGTGTGGAGGGCGGGCGAGGCCACGTCGACGAAGTACCCGAGTACATGCACATCACCGCCTCCGCGGACCGCCGTGATCTCGATGCCGGGGACGAACTCGACGTGTGCGGCGGCGCAGCTGGCGGCCACCTCCCCGCACGCGGCCACCGTGTCGTGATCGGTGACGGAGAGGACGGTGACGCCGGCCGCGACGGCGCGCGCGACCAGTTCCTGCGGGGTGCACCGGCCGTCGGACTGCGTGGTGTGGGTATGAAGATCGATCAATGGGCGAGCTTGGCGGCGCCGACGCTCCGACGTGTCCGCTTGCGGCCGCGGCGCTGGCGCAACGAGCGGTACTCCCGGATCAGCAGATCCAGGTGGGCCCGCTCTTCGTCGGCAAACTCGAGGAACACCTGCCGGCCCTCCGACTCCTCGAACCGCTCGCCGTAGCGCTTGAAGAACTGATGCGAGCCGCGCTCGCACTTGATGCCGATGAGCAGCGCCTGCTCGTCGTTGACACCGCGGCGCAGCCGCTCGACGCCGGCATCGAAGAGGCCGCTGGCGGCGCCCTTGAAGAACAGAAACGTCGGGCGCGTGTCGAGCTGCGGATCCTTGGCCGCCAGATCGCGGTAGCGCTGCTCGAGCTGGCTGAGGTGGTGACGCTCTTCCTCCGCCAGCTTCTTGAACACCGAGCGTCCGCGCGGATCGCCGGCGATGGTCGCCGCTCGCGTGTAGAACTCGAGCCCGCTCCGCTCGGTCGCAATCGCCATGCGGAGCGCGTCGCGCGCGAACACCAGCTTGGTGGTCGCGCCGTCCACCGGCGGCGTCTTGCGCCCGGTCCGGCAGTCCTCGCACGTGCCGTAGATCTGGACGACGGCCTGCGTGGCGGTGAAGCCGCGGGAGGCCGCTACTTCTTCCATCAGCGATTCGACGTCGGAACTCAGAAACTCAGAGGACTGGTGGCACTTGGTGCAGATCAGATGGAAGTGCCGGGGATGCCGGTGTGCCGGCTCGAACCGCGAGCGCCCCTCGCCGAAATCGACCTTGCGCGCGATGCCCGCCTCGACCAACCACTGCAGCGTGCGGTAGACGGTGGCGCGGCCGATGCCGGGATCGACACGGCGTACCAGGTCGAACAAGTCGTCCGCGCTCAGATGCCCTTCCTGGCGCAGGAACAGGTTCAGAATGCGGTCGCGCTTGCTCGAGCGCTTGCCGCCGACGGGACGCAGATTGGAGAGGTCGGGAAGAGGAGAATCCACAGAACCGTGAAAGTCTGAAGTCTCAAGCTTGAAGTCTCAAGTCGTCAGACTTCAGACCTGAGACTTCAAACTTACCGGCACAGGCTACTCGACAGAAAAGGATTGACCGCAGCCGCAGGTGGACTTCGCGTTCGGATTCTTGATCGTGAAGCCGCCGCCGGTCATGGTGTCGACGAAATCCACTTCGGCATGGTCCAGGTAGCGAATGCTGATCGGGTCGACAAACAGCTTGACGCCGTGCGACTCGAACACCTGGTCGGCCGCGCCCTGGCCGTTCTCTTCGATCATCAGGCCGTACTGGAACCCCGAGCACCCGCCACCCTGGACGAACACGCGCAGGCCGCTGCCGGGCTTATTCTCTTCGACCAGCAGCTCGCTGATTTTCGCTGCGGCCGTTTCGGATACGTTGATCATGGATATCTCTCCTGGGTCTCGTTGGAACGGCGTCCATTATAACAGCGAACCGCGGTTGGTATACTGGGCGGCCGGTTTCGCACCCTGGTCACACCCGGCACTAACATCAGCCGCTGCAACACTATGCCGTATGTCGCCGCCGACTGGCCATCCCGGGAGGCGCTTCTCGAGTCGGCCGAGACGCGGGCAGACGCCGTGCTCGCCCATCGACCCGATCTCGGGCCGGCCATCGAGCTGCAGCGCCGGCTGCTCGCGATCGTTGTCGACCTGGCCCACACCATCGAGCGCGGCCGGCCCCCTCGCTTGTCGCTGCCGCCGAAGTACCTGGCGGCCAAGCTGGCGCGGGGCGTGCCGGCGCTCGCGGGCGAGCCGATTCCTCTGCCCGTGGCGGCCCTTCAGGCGTCTCTCCTCCGCGTGTGCGACGAGCTCGCCGCGGGCGGGGCCGGCGAGGCGGCCGCGCACATCAAGGCCGCGATTGCCGACGGATCCATGGACGCCGGCTCACTGCTCACCGCGTCGCTCGCGCGCAATCAGCACGCCATTCGCGAGGGCGCGGTGCATCGAGGCCTCGCGCCCGATCTCCTCTGGCTGGTCGGGGAACTCGCCGTGGGACCTGTCGCCCACGCGCTCCAGAAGGCACTGTTCACGGGCGCGCCGGCCGGACCCCTGGCCGATGCGCTTCAGGCGTGGCCTCATGGCTACTGCCCCGCGTGCGGATCGTGGCCCGCGCTCGCCGAAGTGGTCGCCAGCCATCGCATCCTGCGGTGTTCGTTCTGCGCGGCCGGCTGGGAGCTCTTGACCTACGCGTGTGTGTACTGCGGCACGAGCGGGGAACCGTTCGTCACGGCTGCTCCCGACCAGGAGCGGAAAGATCGCCGCCTCGAGCTGTGCGCCAGCTGCGGGGCGTACCTCAAGACGGTCGACGTCGCGGCGCTCTCGCCGTTTCCGCTGCTGACAATTGCCGATCTGGACACGATGGATCTCGACGTCGCCGCCATCGAGCATCACTACGCGCGGCCGCCGATGAAGGAGTTCGCACGGCGAACTTCATAAGTCTCAAGTTTCAAGGCTCAAGTCTGCCTCGTCCCCACAGCTGGCTAACCACGTTCGACAGACGTCGTCTGAAGCATCTTCACGGTCGTTGTCAGGATCGCGATTGACTGATCTGACTCTCGCAGCAACCGATCGCGCGTATTCTTGTTTCCTAGCGTCGCGACATTCCTTTAAGGCAATTGCATTCTTTGCCGTGAATTCTCGACGACTGTTCGCAGCCTTTGCTTCCTCCCGATTGGCACCAACAGAGCCGGCGGCGTCAAAGAGTTGGAAGCGAGACGTAGTGCAGGTCCCGATATTTGCTCCAATTCCCGACAGGAATCGTGAACGTCACATGCTAACTGAAACGTTCGTTGGGTGAGATCTTCCGGCGGACGGGGAGCCGAGGCTCTTCAAGAATTCGCGACGCGCGTGTTCCTCCGCCATGGTCGCTCCTTCCGCGCCTTCGAGGCGGGCGATTGGCTGTCAGACCGTCATGGCCTCGAGATGCTTCCCCGACTCCTGCTCGACGTCCTTGTGCAGGCTGTTGCCGTGCGCGTCCATGGTGACGATGGCCGGGAAGTCTTTCACCTGCAGGTGCCACATCGCTTCCGGCGTGCCGAGGTCGAGGAGCGACACGCCGTCGACGCCCGTGATCGTGCGCGCGTAGAACTGCGCCGCGCCGCCAATCCCATTTAGGTACACGGCGCCGTGTTCCTTGAGCGCCGCCAGCGTCTTCGCGCCCATGCCGCCCTTGCCGATCACGACGCGCACGCCGTACCGCTTGATGATCTCGCCCTGGTATGGCTCCTCGCGAATACTGGTCGTCGGACCCGCGGCCGTGATGCGCCAGCCGTCTCCTTCTTTCACTACCACCGGGCCGCAGTGATAGAGCACCGATCCGCGCAAATCGACCGGCGGATCATGCTTCATGAGATACGAGTGCACGGCGTCTCGGCCCGTGAACATCCGGCCGGAGATCAGCACGACGTCGCCGACCTTGAGGGCACGCACGTCCGCGTCGCTGAGTGGCGCCTTGAGCGCGACCTCGCGTCCGGTGCGCTGAAAGCCAGCCTGATCGAGCATCGGGATGATCGGGTTCGACGGGTCGCGGTAGAGCCAATGGTCGATGGCGCCGGTCGTCGCGTTGAGGACGATGCCAAGCCGGCGGAAGGCCCAGCAGTCGTAGGCCACCGAGACGAAGAAGCTCGCGGGCAGCCGGTTGAGCGCACCGATCTTGCAGCCAATCAACGTCGTCTTTCCCCCAAAACCCATCGGGCCGATCCCGAGGCCGTTCACCGTCGCCATGATCGACGCCTCGATCTCGGCCAGCCGCGGATCAGGATTCACATCGTCGAGCGACCGGAACAATTGTTCCTTGGCGTGCAGATACCCTGAGGTCCGGTCGCCTCCGACACACACGCCCACCGCGCCGGGGCTGCAGCCCTTGCCCTGCGCCTGCCACACCGCGTGGAGGATGCACTTCTTCACGCCGTCGAGATTGCGATCGGCGCGCCCGAGGTGCGGCAACTCGACCGGCACGGCGTACTGCGCGTTGGTGTTCTCGCAGCCGCCACCTTTCAAGATCAACTTGACCTCGATCTGATCCTTCTCCCACTGATCGAAGTGGATGATGGGCGTGCCGGGGCCAAGGTTGTCGCCGGAGTTCTTGCCGGTGATCGAGTCCACCGAGTTGGGCCGCAGCTTTCCGCGTTTGGTCGCCTCGGCGACCGCCTCGCGGATCTGCTGCCGCATCCAGATCTGGTTGGCGCCGACCGGCACCTTGACCTCGAAGGTCGGCATCCCGGTGTCCTGGCAGATCGCGCCCTCGTTGTCGACGGCCAGATCGATGTTCTGGGCAATGATGGTCAGCGCCTGCTTGGCACGCGTGCCAGAGGCCTCGGCGTCGAGCGAGAGTTTCATCGCCGCGCGCACGTCGGGCGGCAGATCGGTGGAGGTTCGAACGATGAGTTGGAGCACGCTGTCGAAAAATGATGGCATCATGACGGGTCAGTATAATCAAGTCTCAAGTCTGAAGTCTCAAGCATGGAGTTCCGCCTCGAACGTGATCCGCTGGGCGAGCTGAGGGTTCCCGCCGGCGCCTACTACGGCGTGCAGACGATGCGCGCCATCGAGAACTTCCCCATCAGTGGCCTGCGGGCTCCGGCGGACCTCGTCACGGCGACGATCCTCATCAAGAAAGCAGCGGCCGAGGCCAACGCGTCGCTCGGCCGCTTGAATGCCGAGATTGCTGCGGCCATCTGCGCCGCCGCCGACGAGATTCTTGCCGGCCGTCTTCGCGACCAGTTCGTCGTCGATGTGTACCAGGCCGGCGCCGGCACGTCGCACAACATGAACGCGAACGAGGTGCTTGCCAACCGCGCCGCGGAGCTGCTCGGCGAGCCGCGCGGCACTTATAAGCGCGTCCATCCAAACGACCACGTCAACATGGCCCAGTCGACCAACGACGTGTATCCGACGGCGACCCGGCTCGCCCTGCTCGCGGGCAGCGGTCCCCTCGTCCTCGCAGCGCACGAGTTGGCCGAAGGCCTGGCGCGCAAGGGTGCGGAGTTCGCGCACGTGCTGAAAACCGGCCGGACACACCTGCAGGATGCGGTGCCCATGACGCTCGGCCAGGAATTCGGCGGCTGGGCGGCCTGCATCGAGCGCGGAGCTGATGACGTCGCTCACGCGTCAACGCAGCTTGAAGAGCTCAACATCGGGGCCACGGCCATCGGGACCGGGTTGAACGCAGGTGACGATTTCGGCCGCCTCGTCGTCAGCTATCTCGCTCGCGAGTCGCATCTGCCGCTCAAACCGGCCATCAACCTGTTCCGGGTCACGCAGAGCATGGGCGACGTGCTCGCCTACTCGGGCGCCATGCGGCGCCTGGCGGTCGAGCTCGGCAAGGTGGCGAGCGACCTGCGACTGCTCGCGATGGGCCCGCGGGCGGGCCTCTCGGAGATTTCCCTTCCGGCGGTCCAGCCCGGATCGTCAATCATGCCAGGAAAAGTGAATCCGTCGGTACCAGAGATGGTGAACCAGGTCGTGTTTCAGGCGATTGGATGCGACACGACGGTGGCGATCGCGTGCGAGGCCGGGCAGCTGGAGCTGAACGTGATGATGCCGGTCATCGCCTGGAACACGCTCCACGTCTCAACCATTCTGCGGGAAGCGATGCGGGCGCTCCAGGCGAAGTGCATCCGCGGCATCACCGCCAACGAAGCGCGGGCGCGGGAATTGTTGGATCGCAGCACGGCGGTCGCGACCGCGCTCAGTCCGCACATCGGCTACGCAGCGACGGCCGAGATTGCCAAGGAGTCGGTCGCGACCGGCAGGACGATCCGCGAAATCGTGCTCGAGCGACGGCTGCTCGACGTCGCCACGCTCGACAAAGTCCTCTCTCTCGAATCGATGACCAAGGGAATCTGACGAAATGAAAAGCCACGAACGCACGAAAGCACAGAAAACACTTCCAAATTCCAGCGTTTCGGGTTTTCGTGTTTTCGTGGCTCTCTTGCTCGTTGCATCTGCGCTTCACGCGCAATCGAGGCCGAGCGCCCGCCTTTTCGCCCCGCAGGATCTCGGCCTGCTGGAAACGCCCGATCGCAACGAGTGGCAGAAGCCCGATCAGATCATGGACGCGCTCGGCATTGCCGACGGCTCGGTCGTGGCCGACCTCGGCGCGGGCGGCGGCTGGTTCACCGTCAAGCTGGCGCAACGCGTCGGTCCCAACGGTCTCGTGTATGCCGAAGACATCCAACCCCAGATGATCGATGCGATCAGACGCCGGGTTCAGCGCGAGAACCTGCGGAACGTGAAGACCGTGCTCGGAACGGCCAACGATCCGCAGCTGCCGGCCGGCCTCGACGCCGTGCTGATCATCGACGCGTACCACGAGATGGAGATTCCGCCGGCCAACCCAATCGCAATCCTCAAGAACGTCGCACGGTCCCTCAAGCCGCAAGGTCGCCTGGGCATTGTCGACTTCGAGCCTGGTGGTGGCGGACCTGGGCCGGCGCCTGAAGAGCGCGTGGATCCGGAGGCGATCATCAGGGCAGCCTCCGCCGCCGGGCTGCAACTCCTCGGGCGCACTCGGGTGGCGCCGTTTCAGTTCATTCTCGTTTTCGGAAAAGCGCGCTGACCGCCCTCGCTGACGATAGCTCATGCGAATCGTGCTGACAGTGGCGGGGAGCGACCCGGGTGGCGGCGCCGGCATCCAGGCCGATTTGAAAACGTTTGCCGCGTTCGGCATCTTCGGCGCCAGCGCCATCACGGCGGTCACCGCCCAGAACACCACTGGCGTCACGGCCATCGCACCGCTCGCGGCCGACCTGGTGACCGCGCAAATCGAGGCCGTCGCCAGAGATTTCGAGATGCACGCCACCAAGATCGGCATGCTGGCGACCGCAGACATCGTCAACGCTGTCGCCGCCGCCATCGACACATTCGAGCTTCCAATGGTCGTGCTCGATCCGGTGATGGCGGCCTCCGGTGGCGAGCGACTGCTCGACGCCGCCGGCGTGCAGGCGCTGTGCTCGGAGCTGCTGCCTCGCACGCGCGTCATCACGCCGAACATCCCAGAGGCCGAGGCCCTGAGCGGCTGCCGGATCGCGACACCCGAGGATCGGCGCCGAGCCGCCCAGCGGATTGGCGAGATGGGCGCCGCGGCGGTGATCATCACCGGCGGCCACGAGCCTGGTCCTCACGTGACGGATCTGCTGTACGACGGCTCGGCGTTCTTCGAGCTGCGCGTACGGCGCGTCGATGGTCGCCGTGCCCACGGTACTGGCTGCACCTTCGCATCTGCGCTCGCAGCGGGTCTGGCGCTGGGGCATGCGCTGCCAGAGGCTGCGGCGCGGGCCCAGCAATACGTGGCCGGCGCAATTGCCCACGCCGTGCCGATCGGCAAAGGTGCGTACGTTCTCGACCACTTCTGGCAGACACGGTCCGGCTAGGCACGAGGACCGGCAAAGCGGACCGTTACGTGGCGTCCGGCTTCAGCCGGACTTCTGAACCCCGTATACTGAGGGACGTGACTGTCTCCCCGCTGGCGATCGGTCGCGCCCGGCTCGACCTGAATGAACTGGTCGCAGCGGTGTCAGGCGCCGGCGGTGACGGAGCGATCGTGACGTTCCTCGGCTTGGTGCGCAACCAGAACATCGGGCGTCATGTCCGCTATCTGGAGTACGAAGCATACGAGCCGCTCGCCCTCAAGGCGTTCGAGCGGATCGCCGCGGAGGTACGTGAGCGCTGGCCCGATGCCCGGCTGGCGCTGCACCACCGGATTGGGCGACTCGAGATCGGTGAGGCCAGCGTGGGCATCGCGACCGCTTCGCCGCATCGCCACGACGCCTACGCCGCGTGCCGGTACACGATCGAGCGCGTCAAGCAGATTGCGCCAATCTGGAAGCGCGAGTTCTTCGACGGCGGGGACGTCTGGATTGAAGGGGCGACGGCGGATCCCGAGGACGCCCTCGCGCGAGCCGAAGCGGAGCGGGCCGCATGCGCGTGACGGTGCTCCTCTTCGCACGGCTGCGGGATATCGCGGGCGCCTCTCAGCTGGCGCGCGAGGTCGCGCCCAACGCCACGATTGGCACCGTCTGGCGGGAGCTCGCGGGCGAGTACCCCGCGCTCGGCCAGTACGAGCGCTCGATCTCGTCGGCCGTCAACGCCGATTACGCGCGCATGGATCGCGCGCTCCGCGATGGCGACGAGGTGGCGTTCTTGCCGCCGGTGTCGGGTGGATGACGTTGTTATGTTCGATAAACTGACCGCCGCTGAACGTCGCTACGACGAACTGGTCCGCCTGATCGGCACCACAGAAATCCAGAGCGATCCGTCAGAGTACCGGAAGCTCGCCAAGGCCGCGTCAGACCTCAAGCCGCTCGTCGATCGCTTCGCCGAGTATCAGACGGTCGTCCGGGACGTCGCCCAGGCAGAAGAGATCGCCGGCTCCGGCGACGCCGACATGCGAGAGCTCGCCCGGGAGGAGCTCAAGTCGCTCGTGGCCAAGCGCGAGGCGCTCCTCGCCGACCTCAAGGTCCTGATCATCCCGAAAGATCCGAACGACGAGAAGAACATCGTCCTCGAGATTCGAGCCGGAACGGGCGGCGGCGAAGCCGCGCTCTTCGCGGCCGAACTGTTCCGCATGTACAGCAAGTACGCCGAGCGCCAGGGATGGCGGCTTGAAGTCATGTCGACCAGCGACACCGGCGTCGGCGGCCTGAAGGAGGTCATCGCCACGATCGAGGGGCGTGGCGCCTACAGCAAGCTCAAGTACGAGAGCGGCGTGCACCGCGTCCAGCGTGTTCCGGCCACCGAGGCGAGCGGCCGCATTCACACTTCGACTGCGACGGTGGCCGTCCTGCCGGAAGCCGAAGAAGTGGATATCGAGATCAACCCCAAGGATCTGCGCATTGACACCTTTTGCTCGAGCGGACCGGGGGGGCAAAGCGTGAATACGACATACTCGGCCGTGCGCCTGACACACATTCCGACCGGCGTCGTCGTGTCGCAGCAGGACGAGAAGTCGCAGATCAAGAACCGTGCGAAGGCGATGAAGGTGCTCCGCGCCCGTCTGTATGAAATGGAATTGCGCAAGCAGCAGGATGCGATTGCCAAGGATCGCCGAGGCCAGGTCGGCACCGGCGATCGATCAGAAAAGATCAGAACCTACAATTTTCCGCAGAGCCGGATTACGGACCACCGGATCAAATTCGAGACCCATCGGCTGACCGAAGTCCTCAACGGCGATTTGGCTGAGATCCTCGATCAGCTAGCCACGCACTATCAGTCCGAAAAACTCAAAGACGCGACCGTTGTCTGAGACCATGGCCAGCATTCACGATCAAGTGGCGGCCGGCCGTCAGCGACTGCGCGAGGCGGGCATTCCGGCTGATCAGGCCGGCCTCGACGCCCGCCTCATCGCACAGTCCGTCCTCGATTGGACCACCGAGCGCTTCTTGACCTCCGGCGCCGAGGCGGGCACGGACGATTTCGCGCGCGAGTACGGCGCGCGCCTCGGACGCCGCGCTGGCCGGGAGCCGCTCGCCTACATCCTCGGCCAGAGGGAATTCTGGGGTCTGGCGTTCGAGGTCACTCACGCCGTGCTAATCCCGCGTCCTGAGACGGAACTGATTGTCGAGACCGCGTTGGATTTGTATCGCGACTTTTCCCGACCTCTTGCCATCGCCGATGTCTGCACCGGGAGCGGCTGCATCGCGATCGCACTGGCTCACGAACGGCCGGCCGTACGTGCGGTGGCGACCGATATCTCGAACGCGGCACTGGTCGTCGCCGAGCGGAATGCCGTGCGGCACGGCGTCGCCGACCGCGTGCGGTTCATGCGCGCCGATCTCCTGGACGGCCTGCCAGGTCCGTTCGACCTCATCGTCTGCAACCCGCCGTACGTCAGAGAGCCGGATCGACCTGCACTCCAGCCCGAAGTCCGCGATCATGAGCCCGAGGTGGCGCTCTTCGGCGGCGTGGACGGTCTCGACCTGATCGCCCGGTTAGTCGCCGACACTCCCGCGCGGCTCGCCCCTGGTGGCTATGTCCTGTTCGAGTTCGGGAACGGGCAGGACGAGGCGGTCGAGGATTTGATCGCGGCGGCGTCTGGATTCAGACTGGTCGAGCTTCGGCGCGATCTTCAAGGCATCGCACGGACGGCCGTCGTCGAGCGGGTATGAACGATGAGCGACTGCCTCTTCTGCAAGATCATCACGCGTGAAATCAAAGGCTCGATTGTCTACGAGGACGATCGCGTGCTCGCGTTCAACGACATCAATCCTCAGGCGCCCACCCACGTGCTCCTTGTGCCGAAGCGGCACATCGCATCGCTCAACGATCTCACGCCGGACGACGATCAAATCGTCGGGGAACTGACGCGGCGCGCCGCGGCCATCGCACGCGAGCGCGGGATCTCAGCGGGTGGATACCGGACGGTCTTCAACACCAACCGCGACGCCGGCCAGACCGTCTTCCACATCCACCTGCACCTGCTCGGCGGACGCGGGATGCACTGGCCGCCCGGCTAGGCACCGGCCCGTTACCCAAAACCCACTTACCCAATTACCAGATTCATGAGCTCGTTGAGTGAGCTGATAACCGGGACGCCGCGGGCGGTGAGCTCGAGCTCGCTCGGATGCGGGTGATCGCTACGGTGCACCAGGACGGCGCGCATGCCGACTCCGAGCGCGCCCTCGATATCCTGCCGCACGTTGTCGCCCACCATCAGCGCCTCGCCCGGCGCCACATTCATGAGCCTGAGCGCGGAGTCGAAAATGCTGGGATGCGGCTTCATGGAGCCGTGCTCGAGCGAAGAGACCGCGGCGCTGACGAGCCCTCCCAGATCGAAGTGGGACTGGAACGACGCGAGGCAGCGGTGCGAGTTCGAGATGAGCCCCAGACGCATCCCCTGCGAGGCCAGCGCGCGCAGCACCGAGGGCACCTCCTCGTACAACTCGAAATGGTGGCAGGAGGCCCACTCCACGTAGATCTCCCGCGCGCACGCGTCGACGGTGTCGCCGCGCCCACCCAGCCCCTCGATGATGCGACGCGTAAAGGCCACGAAGATCTCCGGGTCGTACACGCTGTCGTCCGCGCCGTCGAGAAGAAGCAATGCATCCGCGACCGCCTGATCGAATTTCGAGGGGTCCACGCTCATGCCGTGGCGCGCGCAGAACACCTGATAGCCGTCGCCGCGAAACGTGGGCCCTGGGTAGATCAGCGTGAAATCGACGTCGAAGAACACGGCGCGGATCACGCGGGTTTGTCCTCGTACGGACCCGCCACGACCAACGTCGCCCGCTCCGGGTCGAGGACGCGGCGCGACACGGCGTTCACGTCGTCAACTGTCACGGCTCGAAGCACATCCGGCAGCCGCACGTCGTAGTCCTGGCCGAGGCCGAAGAACTCGGCCTGCTGGAGGAACGTGGCGATCGCGGCGTTCGTCTCGAGCGCACGCGGCATCGCACCAATGAGATACTGGCGCGAGTCGTCCAGTTCCTTGGGCGTGACACCTTCACGGACCAGCCGCGTCACCTCCTCGTCGATGGACGCCACGGCACGGTCCACGTTCGCCGCATTGACGCCCGCGCGAATCATCAGGGGTCCCTCGACCAGGTTCGCCTCCTGCCAGCTTGAGACGTAGTAGGCCATCCCCTGCCGCTCGCGAATGCTGTCGCCCAGCCGGCCACCAAGCGCGTATTGGCCGAACACATGGTTCATCAGCCAGAACGCGTAGTATGCCGGGTCGGCCCGGCGCAGCGTCGTGAATCCGTACGCGATATCGACCTGCGCCTTGTTCATCATGGGGATGACAAGCCGCTGTCGCCGGGTCGCGAGGGCGGGCGAAGAGAGCGGTATCGCCTGCGGTTGTGACGCGCGCCATCCGCCAAAGACTCGCGCGGCCATTTCGACGGCCCTCGGTGTTTCGACATCGCCGACGACGACGGCGGTCAACTCACCCGGCGCGAAGCGGTCCGCGTGCAGCCGGGCCAGCCGCTCGCGGGTCAGATGCTCGACACTGTCGAGCGAACCCTTGACCGAGCGGCCATACGGATGCCCGTTCGGATACAGCAGCGCCATGAGGGCCTCGGTCGCGCGCACAGCGGGGTTGTCGTCATCCTGCCGAATGGCAGTGATGACCTCCCCCTTCCGCATTGAGACTTCCTCCGCGGGAAGCGACGGCGCCATGAGGATGTCACCGAGAAGGGCGAAGACCCGCTCGAAATCTTCGGTGAGACAGGTGCAGACGAGCGAGAACAGGTGCCGCGTCACATTGATCGCCAGACTGATACCGCCCTGGTCGAGCGCTTCGGCGATGTCGGCGCCCGATCTCGTGGCGGTGCCGCGATCGATCGCGCGCGACAGGAGCCACGTCGCGCCCGGCGCATCATGCGGATCGCAGATCGAACCAGCGCGCATCGTGAGATTGATGGCGACCGCCGGGGTCGTGTGGGTGTCCTTGACGACAAAGACAGCACCGTTATCGAGGGTGGTGCGGCTCGGGGACAGGCCTGAAAGTCTCACGTGCGAAGGCTCAAGGCTGGACGGCATTCCACACTTCAGACTTGAGACTTGAGACTTCCGTTGTCGACCGGGAGCGGCTCGAACCAGCCTACCGTGCGATTCGAGTCCCGGCACACTGACCGGGCGGCGTCGACCACTTCATCCACGGTGACCGAGGCGATCCGGCCCGGCGCGCCGCCGAAGACGTCCAGGCTCGCGACCGTCTCAAAAAATCCGATCTGATGGGCGATGTTCGTCACGCTGTCACTCTCAAATACGAGCCGCGCCTTGAGCTGCGCCTTGGCCTTGACCAGCTCGGCGTCCGTGATCCCGTCGCGGCACACCCGCTCGATCTCGTCGATGAGCGCTGATTCCACCGCCGACAACGCGACGCCCTCGGTCGCCGTCGCCGACACGACGTACAGAAACGGATCCTCGGTCGGCATGAGCGATCCCGAAACGCTGCTGGCAAGACCGCGCTCGACGAGCGCTCGATAGAGCCGCGTGCTGCGCTGCGGCGGCGGCACCCGGAAACTCGACCACAGGTTCAGCCCCTTGGCGCCGGTCAGAACGGCGTCGAGCACGAGGAGCGGGAAAAACCGCGGCTCGACGACGGACGGTGCGTGATAGCCGACCTTGAGATACCCCGTCGTGCCTTGCCTACGGATCGTCAGACGACGCTCGCCCGTCTGATCGGGCTCCACGGTGCGGATTCGCGGCGGCCTCTGCCCGGCCGGAATGGGGCCGAAATGGTGCTCCACCCGCTTCATCGCCTCGTCAGTGTCGACGTCGCCGACGATCACCAGCGTCGCGTTGTTGGGAATATAGTAGCGGCGGTAGTAGCCGTAGAGGTCGTCACGGCTCATGCTCTCCAGGTCCGAGATCCAGCCAATCGTCGGGTGCTGATACGGATGCGCCTTGAACGCCGTCGCCGTGAGCTCCTGGTCGAGCAGCTGATCCGGATCGTTCTCGCCACCCTGCAGTTCGGAGATGATGACCGTCCGCTCGGATTCGCAGTCGTCCGGGTGGTACAGACAGTGCGCCATGCGCTCCGATTCAATGAACAGCATGCGATCGAGCGCATCGCATGTCGCGGTCTCCAGGTACGTCGTCTGGTCGATCCAGGTGTAGCCGTTCCAGCTGCCGCCACATTGCTCGATGATGCCCTTGACCTGATCGCGCGGAATGTGGGTCGTGCCCTTGAAATTCATGTGCTCGACCCAATGAGAGACGCCGGTGAGGCCGGGCTGCTCATCTTTTGAGCCCACTTTGTACCAGCACCACACGGAGGCCAGGGGCGCGGTGTGCTCTTCCTGGACGAACACGGTCAATCCGTTGTCGAGCGTGGTTTTCGTCTGCCGAGTCCGACGGGCATGGCTCATTGGTCATTCATTATAGAATCGACCGACACCCATGCCTGAGTGGAAAGACACCGTCAACCTGCCGCGCACCGAGTTCCCGATGAAGGCCAACTTGCCGACGAGCGAGCCGGAGGCGCTCAAGCGGTGGGCCGCTATCGACTTGTACGGAAAGATCCGCGCGCAGCGCCATGGCGCGCCCAAGTTCATCCTGCACGACGGACCGCCCTACGCCAACGGCAACATCCATATCGGCACGGCGCTCAACAAGATCGTGAAGGAATTTGTCGTCAAGTCGCGCTCGATGGCCGGTTACGACGCACCCTACGTCGTCGGCTTCGACTGCCACGGACTGCCAATCGAGCTGCAGGTCGATCGCGAGCTCGGGCAGAAGAAGCGCGACATGTCGGTGGCCGACTTCTGCCGCGCCTGCCGCGCGTATGCCGAGCGGTTCGTCGGCACGATGACGTCACAGTTTCAGCGGCTCGGCATCCTCGGCACCTGGGACGAGCCGTACTTGACGATGAACTTCAAGTACCAGGCGGCCATTGCCCGGGCATTCGGCCGGTTCGTCGCGCAGGACCTGGTCTACAAGGGCAAGAAGCCCGTCCACTGGTGCATCCACTGCCGGACGGCGTTGGCCGAGGCCGAGGTTGAGTACGAGGACCACACTTCTCCCTCGATCTACGTGGAGTTTCCACTGGCGCCGTCGAGCGCCCGGGAGCTTGCGGTACGCGTGCCCGCGCTTGCGGGCCGTCAGGTGTCGGTGCTCATCTGGACGACGACGCCCTGGACGATTCCATCGAACCTCGCCATTGCGTTCCATCCAGCGTTTGATTATGCGGCGTACGAGGTCGATGGCCGTGCCGTGATTCTGGCGGAGGCGCTGGCGCCGACGGTGGGGCACGTGATGGGCCGCGCGTTTGACCGGCCTGTCGCCAGAATGAAGGGTGAGCAACTCGAGGGCGTACGCTTCCAGCATCCGCTCTACGAGCGGGAGTCGCTGGGTGTGCTCGGCGAGTACGTGACGCTTGAGGCTGGCACCGGCGCCGTCCACACGGCGCCCGGTCACGGCGCCGACGATTTCACAACCGGCATGAAATACGGGCTCGATATCTATGCGCCGGTCGGTCCTGCTGGTCACTTTCTCGACACCGTCGAGGGCTTCGCCGGCCAGCGCGTGTTCGACGCGAACCCGAAAATCGAAGAAGCGCTCAAAGCACGTGGCCGTTTGTGGCATCGGCAAACGTTCTCGCATCAGTATCCGCACTGCTGGCGTTGCCACCGTCCGGTCATCTTCCTCGCCACGTCCCAGTGGTTCATCAAGATGGATGGTGCTCAGCTGAAATCGGACGCCGCGTCCGGCGCGGGCATGACGCTGCGCGAAGCGGCGCTCGACGCGATCGACCACCACGTCAAATGGATTCCGGCATGGGGACACGATCGTATTTTCAACATGGTCGCGAATCGTCCGGACTGGTGTGTTTCGCGCCAGCGGGCCTGGGGTGTGCCGATACCGGCCGTCGATTGCGTCAAGTGCGGCGAGCCCCTGCTGACCCCGGCTCTGGTCGACAAGGCGGCGGCGGTCTTCGACGCCTATGGCGCAGACTCCTGGTACGAGCGCCCGATCGCGGACTTCATCCCCTCGGGATTGACGTGTCCAACTTGCGGCGGCACGAGCTTCGAGCGCGAGAACAACATCCTCGACGTCTGGTTCGATTCCGGCTCGAGCCATGAGGCCGTACTCTCGGTCAGGCCAGAACTGGGCTGGCCGGCAGACATGTATCTCGAAGGCAGCGACCAGCACCGCGGCTGGTTCCAAAGCTCGCTGCTTGTGGGCCTCGGCACACGCGGCCGGGCGCCGTTCCGCCAGGTGGTCACGCACGGCTTCATCGTGGCCGAGGACGGGCGAAAGATGTCCAAGTCGCTCGGCAACACGATCGATCCAGCGGATGTCATCAAGCAGAACGGCGCGGACGTCCTGCGGCTCTGGGTCGCGATGAGCGACTACACGCAGGAGATCCGCATCAGCAAGGAGATTCTCGCGCGAGCGGCTGAAGCCTACCGGAAGATCCGAAATACGCTGCGGTATCTGCTCGCCAATCTGTACGACTTCGATCCGCGCGTGGATTTCGTGGATCCAAGCCGCCTTGAAGAGATCGACCGCTACATCCTTGCCCGCTACGCGGACGTGGCCCGCCGGATTCTGCAGGCCTATGAGGAGTACGACTACGGCACGATCTTCCAGGCGCTCAACGTCTTCATCACCACCGATGTGAGCGCCGTCTACGCTGACATCTCGAAAGATCGCGTGTACACATTCGCCGCGCGATCGCGGGAACGGCGGTCGGCGCAGACAACGATGTACGTGATCGCCGACGGGCTGACCCGCCTGCTGGCGCCGATTCTTGCCTTCACAGCTGACGAGCTCTGGCGCCACCTGCCTGGTGTGCGGGATGAATCAGTGCATCTCGCCCGGTTCCCAACGGGGAAAGAGCTCGACGCGCTTGGTGCACCGGAGCTCCTCGAAGTGTGGTCGAAGCTCATGTTGCACCGGAACAAGGTCCTCGCGCATATCGAGCCCCTCCGGAAGAACAGGGAGATCGGCAGCTCTCTCCAGGCCAGAGTCGTTCTGTCGGCGACAAGTGCCGAAACGGAGTTTCTGAAGCCCTTCGCCCAGCAATTGGCGATGCTCTTCATTGTCTCCGAAGTTGTGCTGCGCCACGTCCCGGGTGATGTTGTCCATCCAGACGGATTGCCCGACGTAACGATCGAGCACGCTGGCGGCGTCAAGTGCGAGCGCTGCTGGCGATACGTACCATCGGTCTCAGGCGACCCGGCGTGGGCCGGCCTGTGCGACCGGTGTCAGGACGCATTGGCCGAGACCGCGAATGCGTGAGGCGGCGTTGACACTTCTGCGGCCGCGCCTTCCGGACCTCGGGGTGTCATTCGCCGTGGTGGTGCTCGATCAGGTCACGAAGGCGGCCGTGCGGGCGACGCTTCCGCTACACTCGAAAGTGACGATAGTGCCGGGATTCATGGATTTCACCCACGTGAGGAACACGGGCGCCGCGTTCGGCGTTCTGAGCGCCGCGGACTTCCCCTTCAAGACCGTCATCATCGCGGCCATTGCGACGATGGCCCTGGTCGGCGTGGCTTTCTATGCAGCGAGCCTCGCCCCCCATCAGCGTGTGGCACGGGCCGGGTTGGCACTTATTATCGGCGGCGCTGCCGGGAATCTGGTCGATCGAATCGCGGCAGGTTCGGTGATTGATTTCGTTGACGTGTATTGGCGCACGTATCACTTCTGGGCCTTCAACGTCGCCGACTCAGCCATTTCCGTCGGCGTCGGCCTGATGATTCTCGACATACTGGGTGTGGGGACGCATGTATCCAAGACTGCTTGAGTTCGGGCCTATTACGGTTTACACGTACGGCGTTCTGCTCGCCGCCGCTTATCTGCTGGGCTTGAAGCTGGCGATGGTGCGGGCGAACCGAAGAGGCCTCGACTCGACCCGGGTGCTCGACCTCGGGATTTACATCATCATCAGCGCACTCATCGGGGCGAAGTTGCTGCTGCTGATGACCGATTTCCGGACCTTCCGGGCCGATCCACGCGAACTGCTCACGCTGGTGCGTTCGGGAGGGGTGTTCTACGGAGGGCTGATTGCGGCCGTGGGAGTTGCGCTGTGGTACATCCGCCGCGCCGGTTTGCCGCTGTGGACGACATGCGACGTGTTTGCCCCCGGCATCGCGCTCGGCCACGTAGTCGGACGGTTCGGCTGCTTCTTTGCCGGCTGCTGCTACGGCAGGCCAACGACCGCGCCGTGGGCCATCACCTTCACCGACTCCTTCGCAGCCACCAACGTCGGCACGCCGCTCGGCATCCCTCTGCACCCCACGCAGCTGTACGAGGCCGGCGCCGAACTGCTGATCCTGACACTGTTGCTGACTACAGAGCGGAAGGGCCGGCCCTTTGCCGGACGTACGTTCTGGCGCTACATGCTGCTCTACGCGGTCTCGCGCTTCGTCATCGAGTTCTATCGGGGTGACGATCGCGGATCGATCGGAATGTTCTCGACCTCCCAGTTCATCTCGATCCTGCTCGCGCCGCTCGCCATCGGCATGCTCGTCTACCTTGCGCGGCGGCTCGACCCTGAGCCAAAGCGGGCGCGGAAAGCCGCCTGATGCTGGGTCCGACAGAGGACCCGATGACGAGCCACACCATCACGGTCCCTGAGGACAGCGAGGGTACCAGACTCGATCGATTCCTGGTATCCATCCTCCCTGAGCATTCGCGTTCACAGATCCAGCGACTGATCAAGGACGGCCTGGTACGAGTGGCTGGTCACGAGGTGAAGGCGAACCAGCCAGTCAAGTTCGGCCAGTCGATCAGCGTGGTGCTGCCGGAGCCAACCGATCCGACCCCGAGGCCGGAAGCGTTACCACTCACCGTCGTGTATCAGGATCACGATCTCGCCGTGATCGACAAACCGGCGGGCATGGTCGTCCATCCGGCCGCCGGACATGAGAGCGGGACGATGGTGAACGCGCTACTGCATCACCTCGACGATCTAAGCGGTATCGGCGGAGAACGCCGGCCCGGCATCGTGCATCGGCTCGATCGCGGCACGTCGGGCCTGATGGTCGTCGCCAAGCACGACTCGGCGCACGAGGAATTGTCTCGGCAGTTTCGCGATCGGGAGATCGAGAAGGAGTACATCGCGCTCGTATGGGGAGTCGTCCAGGCCGGTCGGCGAATCGACGTCCCGATTGGGCGCGATCAAGTGAATCGCAAGAAGATGTCGGCGCGAGCGCGGCGGAGCCGCGAAGCGGTGACCCGCATCGTCCGAGCAGAGCACTTGCCAGGGCTCACGCTGGCACGGGTCGCCATTTACACCGGCCGCACACACCAGATTCGAGTACACCTGAGTGCGATCGGCCATCCGATCGTCGGCGACTCCTTGTACGGCGGTGTGCGCCGCAGGGTGCCTGGCGACATGCGGGCTGTCGCGCACCTCGAGCGGCCATTCCTGCATGCAGCGCGTCTGGCGTTCACACACCCGCGAGACGGCCGCCGCATGGAATTCACGAGCGAGTTGCCCGCCGATCTCGCGCGTGTGTTGGACGAGTTGAAGGGGACGACATGAACGGAGAGCGGATCGTCTACAAAGGGCGCGTGTTCTCTGTGGAGGTCGACGACGTTGTCCTGCCAAACGGCCGTAAAGCCCAGCTGGCCATCGTGCGCCATCCGCCGTCCGTCGTGATCATCCCTTTCCAGAACGATGGTCGAATCGTGCTGATTCACCAGTACCGCCACGCGCTCAAACGGAAGATCTGGGAGGTGCCCGCTGGCAATCTGGAACCTGGTGAATCTCCAGAATCAGCAGCTGTGCGTGAATGCGAAGAAGAAATCGGTCTCATCCCGGAAACGGTTGAGCGGATCGGCGGCCTCTTCCCAGTGCCCGGCTACTGTGACGAGGAAATGATCTTCTATCGCGTTTCCGATCTGAAGCCGCCGGCGCCAGATTCGAGTCGCAAACCCGACGACGACGAAGATATCCAGAGCCGTGCGATGCCGGTCGCGGAGGCTAAGGCCATGGTCATGCGCGGTCAGATCATTGACCTAAAGACCGCGTACGCGTTGACGCTAATCTAAGTCTACGGTCGTGCGGCGATCGGCCCGCCTGGCTTGGATTCCCGTGGCTCCTTTTTCTGGGGCAGCACGTCGGACGACACGGGTTGAAGGCCCAACGCGAGGACTTCGTCAATAGTCGAAACCAGGTGTACGGTCAGGTCCTGACGAAGCTCAGCGGTCAGATCTTCGTTGACGTTCTTGGCGTTCTGTTTCGGCAGGATCACTTCGCGAATACCGACGCGCCTGGCCGCCAGAACCTTTTCCTTGATCCCGCCTACTGGCAAGACACGGCCCGACAGCGTGATCTCTCCAGTCATGGCGATATCGCCGCGCACGGGCCGCCCCGTCAACTCGGACGCCATCGCGGTCGCCATCGTGACGCCGGCTGACGGCCCGTCCTTTGGAATAGCCCCGGACGGCACGTGAACATGCATTTCAGCGTTCTTGAAAAAGTCAGGATCAATACCGTACTCCTTCGCGTGGGCGCGCAGCCACGACAGCGCCGCGCGGGCCGACTCTTTCATCACGTCACCTAGCTGGCCCGTCAGCGTCAGCGAGCCGGTGCCGGCCATCCGCGAAGCTTCGATGAACAGCACCTCGCCGCCGACCGGGGTCCACGCAAGGCCGATGGCCACACCTGGATCTTTCGTGCGCTCTTCCATCTCTTCGTCGAGGAACTTCGGCGCACCGAGCATTTCGACCACGACCTCCGGAGTGATCTCGATCAACGATTCGTTACCCTCTGCCCGTCGGCGCGCAACCTTGCGACAGAGTGCGCCAATCTCGCGCTCTAGGTTCCGGACGCCCGCTTCGCGGGTGTAGCCGCGGATCACCTGGCGGAGTGCGGCCTCCGTGAATCGAATGGACTCCACGGTCAGACCGTGGTTCTTGACTTGCTTGTCCACCAAGTGGTCAGTCGCGATCTTTAGCTTCTCCTCCTCCGTATAGCCGGCGATTTCAAGCACCTCCATCCGATCTCTGAGGGCCGGCGGCACGGGATCAAGAATATTGGCCGTCGTAATGAACAGTACCTCGGAGAGATCGAACGGCACATCGAGATAGTGGTCCCGGAACGTGTTGTTCTGCTCAGGATCCAACACCTCGAGTAAGGCCGACGATGGATCACCCCGAAAGTCGGTCCCGAGTTTGTCGATCTCGTCCAGGATGAAGACCGGATTCTTCGACTCGGCGCGCCGCAGCCCTTGTATCACCTGCCCCGGCAACGCCCCGATGTACGTCCGCCGGTGACCGCGGATCTCTGCTTCGTCGCGCATACCGCCAAGCGACACACGGACGAACTTACGGCCGAGGGCCTGGGCGATCGAGCGCGCGAGCGAGGTCTTCCCGACACCGGGCGGCCCAACGAAGCAGAGGATCGGTCCTTTGACCGCTGGGTTCAGCTTGCGCACCGCGAGGTATTCGAGAATGCGGTCCTTTGCTTTCTCCAGGCCGGAGTGATCGGCGTCGAGTACGCCCTTGGTACGAGGCAGATCAATCACCTCGTCGGTCCTCTTGCTCCAGGGAAGGGCCACCAGCCAGTCGAGATAGGTGCGGGACACGGTGTACTCTGCCGCGGCGACCGGCATCTTTGAAAGTCGGTCGAGCTCGCGCAAGGCCTCCTTCTTGACGGCTTCGGGCAAACCCGCAGCCTCGATCTTCTCAGCCAGTTCCTCGATCTCCTTGGTCTGATCGTCGCCCTCGCCGAGCTCCTTCTGTATCGCCTTCATCTGCTCGCGCAGAAAATAATCGCGCTGATTCTTGCCAACTTCTGACTGCACCTGTGACTGAATCTTCGAGCCCAGCTCGAGGACTTCGAGCTCCTTGACCAGAATCCGGTTCAAGTTGTCCATCCGCGCGCGAATATCAAGCGTCTCCAGCACCTCCTGCTTCACCGCAGTGCTGATCGTCGACAGCGAGGACGCGATGAAGTCGGCCAGTCGGCCGGGCTCGGTGATGTTCATCGCCAGCGTCTGAAGGTCATCGGACAGGAGCGGGGAAAGCGACACGACCTGCTGGAAATTGGTCTTGATGTTGCGCGCTAGGGCATCCACTTCGAGACGATCGGCGTCCTTCAGACCATCGGTCGCCATGCTCACGCGGGCGCGCAAGTACGGTTGAGAGGCCACGACCTCGTCGAGCTTGAGGCGGGCAAGGCCTTGAACGATCAGGCGCAGGCTGCCATCGGGAAGCTTGAACATCTTGTGGACGTGGGTCGCCGTGCCGACGGCGTACAAGTCCTCTTGCTTCGGCTCGTCGACGGTGGCATCCCGCTGCGTGAATACCGCAATGAGCTTCCCGTTGGCGATCGTCTCGTCGATAAGACGCACGGAACTCTCCCGCGCCACGGCGAGCGGCATGAAGGAGTTCGGAAAGAGCACGGTGTCTCGAAGCGGTAGGATCGGCAACTCGGAAGGAATCGCCAGTGGGCGATCTCCGATTGGTACGTCCTCGGGCCTGAGGTTCTCGAGCTGATCGCTCATGGCGACCCCTCTCTCATGTGAAGTGCTGATTGCTGACTGATGATTGGCTAGATCCTACGGTAAATCGACAACACAATCGTCCGAAATCAGTGATTCACGGATGCGTGGGGCGCGGACGGTGGAGGAGGGATTGGGCTCCGCCACCGGCGGAGCCCCGTTATGGGACGCCGGAACTTACATGTCGAGGAACAGGGAGGAGCCTCCGCGCCGCGAGGAGAGGTGACGTGCGCGGCGCTCAGCAACCTCTCTGGCCTCTTCGCACTCCTTGCACCGAACGGCGAACGGCAGGGCGCGGAGCCTCTTTTCCGCAATCTCTTCGCTGCACTCGAAGCAGTAGCCGTAATCGCCCTGCTCAAGCCGCGACAGCGCGTCGTTGATCTTGTTCAGGGTCTCTGACTTCATCTGAATGAGGGCAAATTCGATGTCCTCCTGGATGTCCGCTTCGGAACTCTCGACATCATCCAGCACGTCGTTCAGCTTGCCGCCCCACGTGCCTTCGGTCCGCACGTGCCGCATCTTGCCTTTGACCTCAGCCTCGATTTCGCGCCTCCGGTCGTCGAGCATCTGCTTGAGCTCTGAATAGCGCGACCGCGACATCCGCTCCCCGCCCGTCTTCTGCGATTCCTTTACCTGCGTCTTCATGGCGCCGCTCCCGTATGGTTGCTCACCGGGCACAAGCCCGTAAGGTGTGAGCAGACATGCAAATTAGTTGCCAATCTTACTACGAAATAGAGTCATATGGCAACCTGCCAACCTCAACGCTCAGTGCCGACAATTCATCTCATCGACTGCGGGGCTGCTGAAGGGTCAAGGCCGCACAATTCGACCACGTAACTAGTGATAAGCACTTTAAAACAAGTCACTTGTACAAGTCGACCCATATCTATCAGACCGTCGGTCTTGAGAACAGGTGCCGTGTTAGACGCTCATACCTGCGGGTTGGTTCTGGCAGCGAGACTGCGGTTGTCCTCTCTGGAAGACGAAGCCGTGTGTGCATTTTGAACTGCTGTGCCCACTTTTCCGGTGCATCGCCCGAAACCGAGGGGCCGACAGTAGCTGATAATTGCCGGTGCCCTGTCCCCTTTGTCGCGACCGTCGTGGACGCCGGGTATGTCCGGCTCTCGGACAGCCGATCTGTTCCATCTGTTGCGGCACCAAGCGTCTGGTGGAGGTGCAGTGTCCGCGCGATTGTGTGTATTTAGCAAGCGCCCGTGAGCATCCGCCGGCCGTCGTCGTCCGGCAGCGTCAACAGGATGCCGGCCTGCTAGCGCATTTCATGCGCGACCTGAACGAAGCGCAGTCTGAGTTGTTCTTTGTGGTGAGCACATGCCTCCAGCGGTATGCGCCCGTGAACCTTCAGTCGCTCATCGACGATGACGTGGCGGCGGCTTCGGCAGCACTGGCCGCCACGGCAGAAACGGCCTCGCGGGGCGTGATTTTCGAGCACCAGCCAGCCTCGCCTTCGGCCAGTCGCCTCGCGATGATACTTAAACCGGTCCTGGTCGAGGCTGGCAAGGGAGGTGGTGGGGCGTTCGAACGCGACGCCGCCGTCGTTCTGCGCCGGATCGAAGAGGCAGCTCGAGACGTCCGACGCCTTGAGCCCGCGAACAGGCGTGCATTCATCGATCTGCTCGACCGCGTGACCGGCACGCTGGACGATCGGCTGGCCGATCAGGTCAAGGCCGAGCCAGACCCGCCTCGGTTGATTATCCCGTAACGGGATATACTTACGGGTTCCGTTTGTGATGTTCTGTTCTGGATACGCCCGTGCGCTGTTGGCGCGAGGGAGTTTGCGGGGTGAGCCCCGGAAGAGCGAAGAAATGGCCAAAAAGTGTGAGATTTGCGGCAAGACCCCGGTCGTCGGTCGACAAGTTAGTCACGCGCACAATGTCAGCGCGCGGCGCTTTGAACCGAATCTGCAGAAGGTGCGGGCGACAATCGGCGGCGGCAACAAGCGGATCCGCGTCTGCACGCGGTGCCTGCGTTCCGGGAAGGTTGTCAAGGCCGCTTGAAGACATCGATCTCTAGCCCGCAGGCTCCCAAGGCGATTGGTCCCTACTCCCCAGCCGTCCGCGCTGGCGAGTTCCTGTTTATCTCCGGCCAAGTGGCGCTCGACCCCTCGACGGGCAGCATGGTCAACGGCGACATCAGGGCTGAAACCCGTCAAGTCATGGAGAACATCCGTGTGCTCCTCGGTGCTGCCGGGTTGGATTTCTCCGGTGTCGTGCGGACGACCGTCTTCCTCGCGGACATGAACGACTTCACGGTGATGAACGACGTGTACGGGACGTACTTCGGTCAGCCATATCCGGCACGCGCCACAGTACAGGTGTCGCGACTGCCGAGAGACGCGCGAGTTGAGATCGACGTCATCGCGTCGTACGTCTAGCGGTCAGCGCGCCGCTCGCCCCACGTCCAGCACGCCGTCGATGCCGCGCAGCGACTTCATTACCTTCTCAAGGTGTCGGAGATCGCTGATCTCGACCGTCATGTCGATACGTGCACGTTGGTCGTCGGCGGTTCTAGCCTCCATGTTCCTGATATTCGTGTTGATGCCGGCGATCCTGGCGCTGACGTCCGCCAGGAGTCCCTTGCGGTCCTCGACTTCCATGGTCAGCTTGACCGTGTACCGGGCCGTGGCATCGGCACTGGAAGACTTGTCCCATTCCACATCGATGCGCCGCTCGGGGTCATACAGCAGATTGATCACGTTGGGACAGGTCGCTGAATGCACCGATACGCCCTTTCCGCGCGTGATGTAGCCAATAATCTTCTCGCCGCGAATAGGATTGCAGCAGCGGGCGCGGAAGACCATGAGGTCGTCAAAGCCATGGACCTTGATCTTTTCCTCACCGGCCCCGAGCACGCGCCTGACGACGGCCGTTACGGGGCCTTCGGGCGGCTTCTCCCGCAGACTGTCGGAGGGAACCAACTTGGCGATCACCTGCTTGGGGGACAGTTTGCCGTAGCCAATCGCCGCAAATACATCGTCGGCCTTTTGCGCCGAGAAGTCACCGAGCAATCGCGCAAACGCCTCCCCCTCTACGAGCGCCTTGGGATTGAGATCGTAGCGGCGCGCTTCTTTGTCGAACACCTTGCGGCCCAAATCCCTGGCGCGCGCTTTCTCCTCGACGCGGATGAAGTGCTTGATTTCGTACCGCGCGTGCGACGTCACGACGAAGTTCAGCCAATCGCGGCTGGGCTTGTGGCCGGTCGACGTGATGATCTCCACGATATCGCCGTTCTTCAGATGGGTCCTGAGCGGGACCATCTTGCCGTTGACCCGCGCGCCGACACACTGCTGCCCGACGGCGGTATGAATCGCATAGGCAAAATCGATGGGCGTCGCGCCGCGAGGGAAGGGCTTGACCTGTCCCTTTGGCGTAAACGTGTAGACCTCTTCGGGGTATAGATCGATCTTCAGGTTCTGAATGAACTCCCCTGGATCGCGGACGCCATGCTGGTACTCGAGCAGTTGTCGCATCCATTGAAAGTAGCGCTCGTCGCGCTGGTCACCAATCCGCCCTTCTTTGTACTTCCAATGCGCGGCGATGCCCTCCTCGGCCATTCGGTGCATTTCGATCGTCCGAATCTGCACCTCGAAGGGTGTCCCATGCTCGCTCACCACGGAGGTATGCAGCGACTGATAGCCGTTCGGCCTGGGCATCGCGATGAAGTCCTTGATGCGTCCTGGCACCGGCGACCACGTCTGGTGGATGATGCCGAGCGCCGCATAGCAGTCCTTCACCGCCTCGGTCACGACCCGCATCGCGATGAAGTCGTACACCTGCTCAAGCTCAATCTTCTGCCGCCTCAGTTTCTGCTGGATGCTCCAGAGACGCTTGATGCGTCCGTCGATCTCGATCACCGGCACCTGCGCCTCGGCCAGCTTCGCGGCGATCGTCGCCTTCAGGCCGCCGATGAGGCCTTCTGTCACGCGGCGCTTGGCATCGACGCTCACCCGAAGCGCCTCGTAGGCCGCTGGCTCGAGATACTTAAAAGACAGTTCCTCGAGCTCGTTCTTGATCTTGCTCATGCCCAGGCGGTTGGCGATCGGCGCGTAGATATCGCGCGTCTCCTCGGCGATTTTGAGGCGCCGTTCCTCCGGGAGGTGACCAAGCGTCCGCATGTTGTGCAGACGATCGGCCAGCTTCACGAGAATCACCCGGATGTCGTCGACCATCGCAAGGAGCATCTTGCGGAAGTTCTCGGCCTGGCGTTCCTCACTCGACGAAAAGGGTATCGCACTGATCTTCGTGACACCTTCAACCACATGGGCGACCTCCGGGCCAAAGAGCTCCCGAATGCGGTCAATCGTGGTGAGCGTGTCCTCGACCGTGTCGTGCAGCAAGCCAGCCGAGACAGCGACGGCGTCCAGGCGCATGTCGGCCAGGAAGTCCGCCACCGCCAGCGGGTGAATCAGATACGGCTCACCCGAGTGGCGGACCTGTCCCCGGTGCTCGAATGCCGAGAACACGTAGGCACGCCGGAGCAGCTCAACATCGGCGGCCGGGCTGTAGGCC
>JBAUGX010000166.1:0-7022 GCA_049679965.1 Vicinamibacterales bacterium | reverse complement strand
CTGGCGCGCCCTGCGCGAAGCCTGCGGCTGGCGCGGCCAGTCCGATCACGATGACAAGCGCTGTGATCTTCATAGGGATGAATTGTTCCACAAAAGCGGGAAGGTGTCATATATTCCCTGCATGTCGGTGGACCCGGAACTGCTCGAGATTCTCGCCTGCCCCCACTGCAAGACACCGGTGCAATTGGTGAAAAACGGTACCGCGCTCAAGTGCGCCACCTGCAAGCGCGTCTATCCGATCAAGGATGACATTCCTGTCATGCTCCTCGACGAGGCGACGATCGAGTCGTGACGCGCTTCGGCGTGCTCGCGTACGGACCCAAGGGCCGATTCCACCGAGAAGCCGCCGTCGCCCTGCTGACCATCCAGGCCCATGCACCGGCGGGGAGCGAACTGGTCGTGCTGACCGATCACCCGCGCCTCTACCAGTGGTTCGGCAACTCGATCACCGTCGATCGGCTGACGCCGGCGACGCTCGCCGAGTGGCGCGGTCCCCACGACGATCGGTTCCGGCCCAAGATCGAGGCGCTGCGGCGGCTCGCCGCCGACGCCACGGCGGACGTCGTGCTCGTCGACACCGACACCATGGCGCGCCGCGACTTGACGCCGCTCACCGATCGTCTCGCGGACGGCGCGGTCTTCTTGTATCGGCGCGAATACGGACTGGCCGCGCCGCCCAGAAAGGGCGACCGGTCGCTCGCGCGCGAAATCGCCGGGCGAACCTGGCAGGGGATCCTCGCCGGGCCCGACGCCGCGATGTGGAACGGCGGCATCGTGGCGAGCTCGCGGCGGCACCGCGGCATCTTCGATCGCACGCTTGCCGCCTTTGACGACATGCGCGTCGCCACGCGGCATTTCGCGGTCGAGCAGCTGGCGTATAGTATCGTCTTCCCGGCATACGGCTCGATCGAAACGGCCGCGCCCTGGTTCGATCACTACTGGGACTCGACCAGTCGCGACCGGTTCGATCGCGCGATCGAGCGGTTTCTCAGCCTCGCGGCCCTCGGAGGCGTGACGCCGGCCGACGCGCGCGACTTCTTGCGGCTCCGACCCATCGTCGGTCCGCTCGACGCCCGCGCGCCGTGGTGGGCCAAGCCCTTGCGCAAACTGGTGTCCGGAACAGATCCCGATGACGACGTCTCACGTTTCCGCGAGCCCTGACGTCGCGCTGCTGCCAGCCACACGCGTGCGCCAGGCGGCGTTCGCCGCCCTGGCGCTCACGCTGGCCGCCGTGCAGTTCTCGGTGGCGATCGCGCAAATCTTCCTGGCGGTGGCGCTCCTCAGCTGGGCGACGCTGCTCGTCATCGAGCGGCGGCGTCCGCGCGCGCCCGCCTGGGCGCTCCCGCTCTTGCTCTACGCCGGATGGACGCTGATATCGGTTGCGTTTTCGATCTCCCCGGTCGACAGCCTGCTGCGCGCCAAGCAGCTCGTGCTGCTGCTCCTGGTCCCGCTCACCTACGACCTGGCGGATCGGGACTCCGCGGTGCCGCTGACCACGGTCATCCTGGCCGCCGGCGCCGTCAGCGCCGTGCTGGGCGTGGGCCAATACGCGATCCTCCACTACGACGACTTCGGCCGGCGGCCGATCGGCACGGTGGGTTTCGCCATGACCTTCACCGGCCTGATCATGCTGACGCTCGGTCTGGCGATGGCGCGGGTGCTGTTCATGACGCGCGAGCGGATGTGGCCCTCGCTCATGCTGCCGGCCCTGGCGGCCGCGCTGGCGGTCAGCTTCCTGCGCAACGCCTGGGTGGGAGCCTCGGTCGGCGTGGCCGTGCTGCTGCTGATGCGCGACTTCCGCCTCACGGCGCTTCTGCCGCTTGTCGTCGCCGTGTTCTTCGTGTTCGCGCCGGACCAGTTCGCCCGGCGGTTCTATTCGATTTTCGACCTCAGCGACGTGACGGTCCGAGATCGGATCGGTATGATGCGCGCCGGCGAACGGATCGTGCGCGACTATCCAATCACCGGTGTCGGCCCGGAGATGATCGCTCGCGTCTACCCGCAGTACCGGGCGCCCGACGCCCTCCTCCAGGTCACGCCGCACCTGCACAACGTGCCGCTGCAGATTGCCGCCGAGCGCGGCCTGCCGGCCCTCGCCTTCTGGATCTGGTTCATCGGCGCCGTGCTCTTCGCCTCATGGGCGCTGTACCGGCGCGCGCCCCGCGAAGGGCCTCAGCGCTTCCTCGCCGCGGCCGCGATCGGATCGGTCGTGTCGATGCTCGCCGCCGGCATGTTCGAGCACAACTTCGGCGACTCCGAGTTCCTCATGCTGTTCCTCGCGCTCATCACGCTGCCGTTCGCCGCGACGAAGACAACAGACGCGTCCTAGACCCTTTCTTCCGGCGTGCAGAAGACGTCGAAGTGGCGCCAGCGCATCAGGTCGGCCTGGCCGAGAGCCTGCCCTCGGTAGTTGCTCTCGCTCTCGACCTTGCGGACGACATAGCGCTGCTCCACAAAGAACTGCAACAGCCGCTCTCGCTGGGGCCGATCCGCGTGCGCGTAGACCTCGGCCTTGATATACGGCCTTCGCTCCGCGATCACGCCAGAGAGCGTCGTCAGAATCGTGAGATCGTAGCCTTCCGCGTCCACCTTCATATATGTGAGCCTCGGCAGCAGGTGGGGATGCTCCCTGCTCAGATGGGATGGAAGATTCCTGCCTTCGACCGTCAGGGGAAACGCATGGCCGTGTCGCCACCGGCTCATCCCCTCGTGGCGGCCGCCATTGCAGAACCCTGAGTCCGAGTATTCGAACTCGAACTGGCCGTCTTCGGGCGTCGCGGCACACATCAGCGGAACGATGCGGGTCTTGTCCGCATTGAGCTGCGCGTTTTTTTCAAGGACGGGAAAGACGAACGGGTTGGGCTCCAGCGCGAGCACACACCCGGTCGGCCCCACGGCGAGCGCGATCGGGATGGTGGAATCGCCCGTGTGCGCGCCGATGTCTATGGCCACGTCCCCGGGCCGGAGAAACCGTCGCAACTCGTCGACCGCCTCCTGCGCGATGGTCTTGGCGGTTTCTCGCGGGTGGAGCCACTGTGCGTATTCGACCCGCCCATCACTCGGCAGGTCGAAGACGCGGACGTCGTGACCGTAGGTCCTGGGCTTGGGCCGAACACCCAGCAGGTGCACCAGGCCGCGCAGCTTCATGGCTCGAGGCTCACGGCTCAGGGCTCACGTCAGTGCCTGAAGTGCCGGCGGCCGGTGAAGACCATCGCCATGCCATGCTCGTCGGCGGCGGCGATGACTTCGGCGTCTCGCACCGAGCCGCCGGGCTGGACGACCGCGGTCGCGCCCGCCTTCGCGGCCGCATCCAGGCCGTCGCGGAAGGGAAAGAATGCGTCGGAGGCGGCCACCGAGCCCGAGAGAGACCGATTGGCGCCCTGCGCTTTCATGACCGCGACACCCACGGCATCGACGCGGCTCATCTGGCCCGCGCCCACGGCGAGCGTCCGCCGCGCGTCGGTGAAAATGACGGTGTTCGACTTCACGTGCGCGCAGATGCGCCACGCAAAACGCAGCGCCTCCCATTCTTCGACAGTCGGCTGGCGCCTGGTCACTACTTTGAGCCCCTCTGGCAGCGCGCCTGGCGCCCAGGGCCGCGCCGCTTCGATCACCTGATCGCGCTCCTGGATGAGCGTGGCGCCGAGGATCGATCGCGCATCCGCGTGGTGTGCGCCGAGCGTCGCGAAATCGAGCGTCACGACGCGCATGTTCGTCTTGCGCGCCAGCACGGGGCGCGCGGCTTCCTCGACTGCCGGGGCGACGACGGCTTCGATGAACGTCGAGGCGATCGCCTCAGCCGTGGCGACGTCCACTGGCCGGTTGAGCGCGACAATGCCGCCGAAGGCGGCGAGGCTGTCGGCGTCACGCGCGCGGACGTAGGCGTCGGCCGGCGAGTCGCCCGTGGCCGCCCCGCACGGATTCGTGTGTTTGATGACCGCGGCTGCCGGCTCGCTGAACTCGAGCACGATGCGGGCGGCCGAGTCGAGGTCGAGCAGATTCGTGTAGGACAGCTCCTTGCCCTGAAGAATCGTCGCGGCGCCAAAGCCGGCCGCCCCGGTCCGGCTGGAACCGGACCCCACGTCGGCTGGAGTTGGGCGATACCATGCCGCGCGCTGGTGTGGGTTTTCGCCGTATCGGAGGTCGCGGATCTTTTCGAGGGACATGTCAATCCGAGCGGGAAGCTCACCCTCTGGCGGCGGATGCCGCTCGAAGCGCTCGCCGTCGAGCGAGACGGTCGACAGCGTCCGCGTGATCGCCGCGTCGTAGGCCGCCGTGTGCGCGATGGCCTTGCGCGCCAGATCGAACCGCAGCGCGAGGCTCGGCTTGCCGTCGAGTGAGGCGAGCAGCCGCGGATAGTCCGCTGGATCGACCACGACCAGCGTGCCGCGAAAATTCTTGGCCGCGGCGCGGACGAGCGACGGCCCGCCGATGTCGATCTCCTCGACCAGGGCATCAAATGGCGTCGCCGGATTGGCGGCCGCCTTGACGAACGGATACAGATTGACGATGACGACGTCGACGAGCGCCAGGCCGTGGCGCGCAAGGGCCGCGTGGTCGTCGGGCCGATCGCGGCGCGCCAGAATGCCGGCGAACAGCGCCGGATGCAGCGTCTTCACGCGCCCGTCCATCATTTCGGGAAAGCCCGTCACATCGGAGACATTGGTGACCGCGAGTCCGGCATCTGCGAGCGCGCGCGCCGTGCCGCCGGTCGAGACCAGCTCGAAGCCGCGCGCGGCGAGGCCGCGCCCCACGTCCACGATTCCGTTCTTGTCAGAGACGCTCAGCAAGGCTCTTGGCATATGAATGAAAGTCCAGTATTATCCCCCGTGACGCCGGGCGGGCCTGGCGCCGTAAGGGAAAGGCCGCAAACACGCGGCCTTTTTTTTTGCTCCGGACCCCAATAGTGGGGGGCCGGGGTTGGTTCAATGGTCCGGCCGCACAGCCGGGTCGTAGCACGCAGGAAGAAGAACGATGCGCATCACAGGCAAGGTCAAGTGGTTCAACAACGCGAAGGGGTACGGGTTCATCGAACGCGACGGAGGCAGCGATGTCTTCGTGCACTACTCGGCCATCCAGGGCGACGGCTTCCGATCGCTCGAAGAAGGTCAAGCGGTCGAGTTTGAAATCGTTGACGGCCCGAAAGGCCCGCAGGCTGGCAACGTCACCAAGATTTAGCCATCCCTCGCAGCCGGGCGCTCCCGCACGGGACGCCCGGTTGCACCTCGTCATCCCTCATTGTTCCCGCGGTCCTTTGAGCGCCCGGGCGACAAAACTCACCTTCCCCTCTTTGACGGCCACCTGAAACACGACTTCGGCCCCCGTGCCCTTGCCAAGCTTTTCGACCTGGTTCTTGACCAGGCCGGCGAACTTCTCGAACGGCACCGGATCCTCGCCAACCTCGCGGCGGGCTTCGGCCACCGACTTGTAGAGCTCCGCCAGCTTGTCGGCCTCCTTCGTCGGATCGAGGAACGAACTGGTGTGGACGACGCGGTCCTGCGGCTTCCTCTTCTCCGGCTCCTTGTCGGCTCGTCTGTGCATGAAGGGGCCCGGCCGCCCCTCCTCTTTCGCCCTCAGACCGCGATCCCACAAGTCGACAAACGTGGCGTAACGCGTCTGCAGCGTGGTGAAGCGGAACTTGTCGCCGTAGTTCTGGATGTACATCCGGTCGTACTGCTTGATGAGCGCATCAACGCGGCTTCTCGTCTCCCACGGCGGTTTCGGGAGCCGGCCGGAGAAATACATGTTGTATTCCGCTTCGAGACGCTTCAGTTCGGCTTCGAGCCGCTGGAAATTGCGGTCGAAATCGCTCGTGGTCACGGCGTTAGCATAACAAATCGGCAGGGCACCAGCCGCGCACCGAATTGATGAGCCACAGGCGCGTGGCCTTCCGAAGCTCGTCGACGGTCACCCGCGCTTGGAGAATTTCGCCCGTCGACAACAGCTCGGCGCGGAGCGTGCCGGCGAGCAGCCCACATTCGACGGGCGGCGTCACCCGCCGGCCGTCGATGTCGACCACAAGATTGGCGATCGTCGACTCGGCGATCTCGCCCCCTGGATTCCACAGAATCACATCGTCGCAATCCGGAAGCCGCGCCTGGTCGTAGATGCCGCGGTTCGTCGTCTTGTGGAACAGGAACCGATCGGAGGGATCGATGGGCTGCGCGGCCAGGCGAAGCCGGACGATGCCCTCCTGGGGCGCGAGCGGTGCGCGTTCGACGTGCACCGAGCCGTCCTCGGCCACGAGCAGGCGGACGCGCTGGGGGCGGCCCGAAGGCGACGCGGCCTTGTGACACTCGTCGAGGGCTTGGCGGACGCGGTCCATCGAGCACGTGAACCCGAAGTACCGCGCCGAATCCTGGAGCCGATCCAGGTGCCGCTCGAGCAGGAAGAAGCCCTCGCCGCTGGTCCAGCGCATGGTCTCGAGCAGCTCGAAGGGCTCCGGACGCTGGCCGAGGACGGATCCTTTGAGCAGGCACTCCTCGTATTCCTGCTCCGGATCCGAGTCCCAGACGATGCCGCTGCCGACCCCGAAGTCGAGCCGGCCGGTTCGCAGATCGATGACCGCCGTCCGGATGGCCACATTGAATTGCGCGCGTCCGTCTGGCGCGACGTACCCGATCGCCCCCGTGTAGATGCCGCGGGTGTCCGGCTCGAGCGACCTGATGATCTGCATCGTTCGAACCTTGGGCGCGCCGGTGACCGAGGCGGAGGGAAACAGGGCCGCGGCGATCTCGTCGAGCCGCGCGCCGCTTCGTGCCGTGACGGTCGAGGTCATCTGCCAGACGTTCGGATACGCCTCGAGCGCAAAAAGCTCCGGCGCCTCAACGGTCCCCACTTCGGCGATGCGCCCGAGGTCGTTGCGCATCATGTCCACGATCATCACGTTTTCGGCGCGCTCCTTGGTCGAGGCGCGCAGTTGCGCGGCGGCGGCCGCGTCCTCGGCCGTCGTGCGGCCGCGGCGTGCGGTGCCCTTCATCGGACGAGCCGTCAGGGTCCACGGAGTCTCTGCTGTCGTGGCG
>JBAUGX010000165.1:0-15168 GCA_049679965.1 Vicinamibacterales bacterium | reverse complement strand
CCCTGTCTCCCGAGCCCCCCGACGCGTCGCGCTCCCACTTACTTTTTTGGTCTGGCGATCGTTGTCCGATTGCCGCCGTGGAGCGATTCGAAACGTCTATGCATTGAAACGATACCTTGCGCCTCCTGCCAATCTCAAATCACGCTTGCTTACACTGTGTTACGCTCCTGTTGCAGATTTCCTGGCCGGAGATCAACCCTTTGTTATCATACATGAATATGGAAATTCAGACAGCCTCCAAGACCCGCACTTCAACCATCGGACCCACTGCGTCCGGTCCAGCGCTGAAACAGCCCTGCCCGGCGCTGTGGCGGGGCCTCGTTTCGGTCGTCGTAGATGCGTGGCGGGGTCACCGGTGGTGGTGGTGGCGGCGGCGGCGCCGCGGCAACGACGACCGGCTTCTTGCAGCCTGTCATCACGACCACGCAGGCCAAACCCAACAAGCCCAGGGCGAGTAGAAAAGCAAGACGGCGATTCATATGGTTTCGCTCCTCAAAGAGGTCACAGCTTACTACAAACCTGCCCGGAATCCGCCTCACGCGGGCCGCAGCCGGAGCCCCTCGTTGAGGCTGCCGGTCCGGTAGCCTTGGAGATCGAGGGTGACGTATCGATAGCCAGCCGCCTTGAGCTCTCGCACGATCGCGGCGCCGATCGCCGGATCGAGCGCACGGGCCATCTCGTCGCGGCCGATTTCCACGCGCGCCAGCTCGTCATGGTGCCGGACTCGGCACACCCGGAATCCGAGGGCGCCCAGGGCCTGCTCGGCCCGCTCGATCCTGCGCAACTTCTCGTCGGTCACTTCGGTATGATACGGGATACGCGACGACAGACACGCCGAGGCGGGCTCGTCCCAGGTGGGCAGGCCCGCCTGGCGCGACAGCTCCCGAATCTCGTGCTTCCGCAAGTCGACTTCGTCGAGCGGGCTCCGGACGCCGAACTCGCGCGCTGCCTGACGGCCGGGCCGGTAATCGCCGCGATCGTCGGCATTGTTGCCGTCAACGACTACGGCGTGGCGCATGGCGGCCATCCGCGACAGGTGCGAGTAGAGCTCGTGCTTGCAGAAGTAGCAGCGGTTGACCGGATTCGCGCGATAATCGGGCCGATCGAGCTCCTGTGTATGAATGATTTCGTGCCGCAACCCGAACTGCTCCGCCGTCTCGACCGCCAGGCGCCGGTGACGCTCGGGATAGCTCGGGCTGTCGGCGGTGACCGCGAGGGCGCGGTCGCCCAGCGTCCGGCTAGCCACGAAGGCCAGATACACGCTATCGACGCCGCCGCTGTAGGCGACAACCACCGACCCGATGGAGGCGAGCGTCTGGCGGAGGGCCTCCTCCTTACGCGCCGACTCGATCATTCGTTAAAGCCCTCGTCTTCGTCGTCTTCGTCCTCGTCTGCGTCGTCTTCGTCATCGAGGTCGTCACCGCCCAGCGCTTCCTCCTCCTCCTCTGGCGCGAGATCGAGCTCGATGGGCGAGACGCCGGTCACCTCGAGATTGCTGCCGCACTCGGGGCAGCTCACTTGATCGCCTTTGTCGACGTCGAATTCATCGACCTCGATTTCGGCCTCGCATTCAGGACAGGTGGCCATTGACGGAAGGCTCCTCGTGGCGCGACGGCCGGCGTACGATTGGCAATTGGGCCGATGACGTGCCAGAATCCCGCTCGGAGGCACGGTCGCGCGCGGATTCGGATTATAGCGACAACCTTCGCGGATCTGCAACGCGGCACAGGGCCGCGCTGACGCAGTTCGATTGACCTCTGACATGGCCACTACCTCGATCACCTCCAAGACGATCGTCATCGCCGACGACACGGCGTTCGTCCGCGATCGGTTTCGAACGGCGCTCGAGCACGCGGGCCACAAAGCGGTCCCGGTCAAGAGCGCGGCGGAGCTGCTGGCGCGCGTCCGCGCCGATCTCGACAAGATTGATCTCATCGTCCTCGACCTGCGGCTGCCGCATGCGCCCGGTCTCGACCTGGTGCGCGGCATCCGCAAGCTCGACGAAGGGCGGCTGCCGATCCTCATTTTCAGCGGCACGATCGCGAACGCCGACGAAGTGCGTGAGCTGGCCGCCCTCGGAGTCGCCGGGTACGTCAACGAGTACAGCGCGGTCCAGCACATCCTGCCGTCGATCGCCCCCCACCTCTTCCCCGACAGCTTCAACCGCCGCGGCAGTCCTCGGGTCGTGCTCGGCATTCCCGCCCAGTACCGCTTCGGCAACACGATCGCGGCCGCGCTGACGCTCAACTTGAGCCATGGCGGCATCGCGATCCGGACCACGAGCCCGCTCGAAGGCGGCGCCAAAATCAAGGTCCGCTTCCGCATGCCCGGATCGAAAAAGGACCTCGATGTGGAGGGACGCGTCGCCTGGAGCGACCGCCGCGTCGGCATGGGCGTCCAGTTCGAGAAGGTGGATGCCGCCCACCAGACCGTCATCGACGAGTTCGTCGACGCGCACTTCTTCTCCAACCGCAAAGCCTGATGGAGTCGTCGTTCGCAGGCGCCGCATGGCAGGTGGCCGGGATCCTGCTGCTCGTGTTCGCCAATGGATTCTTCGTCGCCGCGGAGTTTTCGATCGTCACCGTGCGCAAGACGCGCGTCGATCAACTGGTCGCCGAAGGGCACTGGGGGGCGCGGGCGGTGCGCCGGGCGGTGACGGAGCCCGATCACTATATTGCCGCCACGCAGCTGGGCATCACGATGGCGAGCCTCGGCCTCGGGTGGGTGGGCGAGCCGCTGCTCGCCTCGCTGGTCCAGCCGGCCTTGACCAGCCTGCCGACGCTGCTCGCCGAAACCACCGCCCACACCATCGCCGTGGCCGTCGCCTTCGCGATCATTACGGGTCTGCACGTCGTCCTGGGCGAACTGGCAGCCAAGACCATCGCACTCGAGCACTCGGAGGCCACTGCGCTGGTCGTCGTCAGGCCGACCGAGGTCTTCATGCGGATCTTCTGGCCCTTCATCCGGGTGCTGAACGGCGCCGGTCAGGCCGTCGTGCGGGTGCTCGGCCTGGGCACCCAGGTCCGATCCCGGATGGTGCACTCGGAAGAAGAGCTGAAGATGCTCGTGACGGCCAGCCAGGAAGCCGGCGTGCTCGAAGAAGACGAAGAGCAGATGCTGCATCGCGTCCTCGGCTTTTCCGATCTCACGGCCTCGGAGATCATGACGCCGCGCACCGAGATCGTCGCCGTCGCCGCCACCGCGCCGCGTGACGTGCTGATTGGCCAGTTCGTGCACGGCTCCCACACACGACTGCCGGTCTACCGCACGGGCCTCGACGATCTGATCGGCTTCCTGCACGTCACCGATCTGCTGAAGGTCCTCGCGAAGCCCAACGAGCCGGTGGACGCCGGCGCGCTGGCGCGCGAGGCGCTGGCGGTGCCCGAGACGCTGCGTGCCGACGACTTGCTGGCCGAGATGCGCCGGCGACGCATGCGCGAAGCCATCGTGATCGACGAATACGGCGGCACCGCCGGGATCGTCACCTTCGAGTCGCTGATGGAGCGCATCGTCGGCGGTATCGGCGGCGAGTTCGGCGCCGCGCCCCGGATCGCGAACCGGCCGGATGGATCGGCGGACATCGACGGCCTGACGATTGTTGCGGACGTCAACGCCCAGTTTGCGCTGGAGATCGACGAGGCGGCCTACACGACCGTCGGTGGCTACATGCTCGGCCGGTTGGGACACGGCGCCCGGGTCGGCGACATCATCGACGTCGAAGGGCGCCAGATGCGCGTCGACCAGATGGACGGACTGCGCGTGGCGAGGGTATGGCTCTCGGCGCCAAGCAAGAGCGCCACGACAGAGAACGCGGAAGACACTCAAGAGCCAGATTGAAAAAAGCGTCGGTGCGCAGGTTCGTCGGTTAATGCGTCCGCAGGAGTCGGAGCGCGTTGGCGATGACGAGGACCGACGCCCCCGTGTCGGCCAGAATCGCCATCCAGAGCGTCGCGACCCCGGCGACCGCCGCCACCACGAAGGCCGCCTTCATGGCGATGGAAATCGCGACGTTCATGCGGATGTTCCGCATCGTGGCGCGGCTCAGGCGCAGCGCGTAGGGAATCTTCAGCAGCTCGTCGGCCATCAACGCCACGTCGGCCGTCTCGAGCGCGGCATCGCTCCCGGCCGCGCCGAGCGCAATACCGACATCGGCCCGGGCGAGCGCCGGGGCATCGTTGACGCCGTCGCCCACCATCGCCACCGAGCCGAACCGCTGCCGCAATTCCTCGACCGCGGCGACTTTGTCTTCTGGCAACAGCTCCGCGCGATACTCGTCAACACCGAGCCGGGCGGCCATCGCCCTGGCCGTATTCCGGCTGTCGCCGGTCAGCATGACGATGGATCGGACGCCCTGGGCCCTCAGCAGATCGACGGTGTCGCGACCAGCTTCGCGGGGCTCGTCCGCGAGGGCAATGATCCCGACCGACCGGCCATCCCGCGCGACGAGCACCGGGGTTTGTCCCGCGGCCCCGAGCTGGTCGAGGCGATCGTGAATCGCCGGCGTGCACAGCCCCTGCTCTTCGAACAGTCGATGGTTGCCGAGGAGCACGCGTGCGCCCCGCACCCGTCCTTCCGCGCCGCGGCCGAACAACGACGACACATCGGCGGCGGGCTCGGCGGCAATCTGCCTTGCGGCCGCGTAGCGCAGGATGGCCTGAGCGATCGGATGCTCGGACCGCTGCTCGACCGACGCGGCCAGGCCGACGATGCCGCGTGGGTCCAGGCTGTCGAGCGCCAGGACATCGACCACTTCCGGGACACCGCGGGTGAGCGTGCCCGTCTTGTCGAACGCCACGCAGCGGACCGTGCTGGCCCGCTCCAGGTGCGCGCCGCCCTTGATGAGCACGCCCTGCCGCGCCGCGGCAGAGAGCGCCGCGACCACCGACACCGGCGTCGAGATGACGAGCGCGCACGGGCAGGAGACGACCAGCAGGACGAGCGCGCGGTAGATCCACGACTCCCAGCTCTGGCCCAGCGCGAGCGGCGGCACGGTGGCGACGAGAATGGCGAGCGCGATGACCACCGGCGTGTAGACGCCGGCGAAGCGCTCGACCAGGGTCTGAGCCGGCGCGCGCTGCGCCTGCGCGCGTTCGACCAGATGAATGATGCGGGCCAGCGTCGAATCGCGGCGGACGTGCGTCACCTGCACGTCAAGCGCGCCCCGGCCGTTGATGGTGCCGGCGTACACCTCGTCGCCGGGCCCTTTGTCGGCCGCCAGCGACTCGCCCGTCACCGGCGACTGGTTCACGGCGCTCTGACCGGCCAGCACGCGCCCGTCGAGCGGTATCTTCTCGCCCGGGCGCACCACGATGACCGCGCCCACCCCGAGCGTGTCCACCGGGACGCGGCGCTCGACGCCGTTGTCCCCGGGGTCTTTCACGAGCGCCTCGGCCGGCGTCAGGTCCATGAGGGCCCGGATGGCGCTCCGCGCACGGTCCATCGTGCGCGCCTCGAGGGCCTGCGCCACGGCAAACAGGAAGACCACGGTGGCCGCTTCGGACCACTGCCCCAGGAGCGACGCACCGGCCGCCGCAATCAGCATGAGCACGTTGATGTCGAGCACTCGGGACCGGAGCGCTCGCCAGGCGCGAGGCAGCGTCAGACCCGCCCCCGCGCCGAGCGCGACGATGAAGCATGGCGTGGCCAGCGCGGCGGGGCCGGTCACCATGTCGGCGAGCAGACCGGCGGCGAGCGCGACTCCGGAGGTCCACACGAGGAGCCGGCGTATTCGTGTCTGGTGCTCGCTATGCGCGACCGGTTCTTCGTGCTCGAGCCAGGCGCGCATCCCCGTGTCGGCCACCGCGTCGACCACGTCGGCGGCCGACAGCTTCGCAGCGTCGTACTTGACGTGCAGCCGCTCGGCCATGAGATCAGCCGAGAACGCTTCCAGGCCGACCAGGTTCTTCAGCCGTCGCTCGAGGATCACCACCTCTTCGCGACAGTCCATCCCCTCGATCTTGAAGGTCGACTCGGCATGCAGTTCGCACACCGTGCAGACGTTCGCGGCCATGGGATCAGTGTACGTCTAGCGTGCAAGCGTGGCGAGCACTTCGAACACTTTCTGATCATCCAGCTCGTTGCGGGCATCGTCGAGCACCTCGCGGTGGCGGATGATGCCGTGGCGATCGAGCACGAAGACGGCGCGCTTGGCGATACCTTTGAGGCCGATCATGTCCTCGTTGAAGACGCCGTAGTCGCGGATGACCTGCTTGTTGAAGTCGCTGAGCAGGGGAAATGTGAGCTTCTGCTCGGTGTGAAACGCCTTCAAGGCAAAGAACGTATCCACGCTGATGCCGAAGACCTGGGCATTGGCGGCGTTGAGTCGCCCGATCCGGTCGCGGAAGGTGCAGAGCTCGGCGACGCATCCCGAGCTGAACGCCGCCGGGAAGAACGCCAACACGACGGGCCGGCCGCGGAACCGGCTGAGGGTGACCGGCTCCCGCTCCTCGTTGGGCAGGGTGAAATCGGGAGCGCTCGATCCGACGTCTAAAGGCATCAGTCTCCTCCGTCTGTTGTTTCCCAACGGGTGGTTCGGTTAGGATTTTTGGTTGTTCACGTGCCACAGTAGGGCGGTTCTATGATTGAAGTGCAGCATCTCACCAAGCAGTACGGCCGTGTCACGGCGGTCAACGACGTCAGCTTCCGTGTCGAGCGGGGCGAAATCCTCGGTTTTCTCGGGCCGAACGGCGCCGGCAAGACCACCACGATGCGGATCCTGACCGGCTACATGCCGGCGACCGACGGCAAGGCCATCGTCGCCGGGTTCGACGTGTTCGAGCAGCCGATCGAAGCCAAACGCCGCACCGGCTACCTGCCGGAAACGCCGCCGCTCTATCCCGACATGACGGTCGCCGAGTACATGGACTTCGTATCGAAAATCAAAGGCGTGCCGGCGGCCGGGCGGCGCGAGCGGATTCGCGAAATGATGGCCCGCACGCGCATCACCGACGTCGCGAACCGTCAATGCTCGAAGCTCTCCAAGGGTTACCGGCAGCGCGTGGGCCTGGCCCAGGCCCTCATCCACAACCCCGACGTGCTCATTCTGGACGAGCCGACGGCCGGCCTCGATCCGAAGCAAATCATCGAGACGCGCGAGCTCATCAAGGACCTGGCGGGCGATCATACGATCATCCTCAGCACGCACATCCTCCCCGAGGTCTCGCAGACCTGCCAGCGTGTGGTCATCATCAACAAGGGCAAGGTGGTCGCCGTCGACACGCCCGACAACCTGACGGCGCGGCTGCGGGGCTCGGCCACGATGTACGTCCAGGTGGACGCCGGCGACGCGGATGCCGGCGCCGCGCTCGCGCGCGTGGCCGGGGTCGTACGGGTCGTCGAGTCCGAGCGCAAGGCCCGCCTCGTCGGCTACGAGGTCGAGAGCGAGAGCGGGCGCGACGTGCGCCAGGATCTCGCCCGGACCGTGGTGAACGGCGGCTGGGGGCTGCTCGAGCTGCGCCCCATGCGCATGAGCCTCGAAGAGATCTTCCTGTCGCTCACGACCGAAGAGAAGGATGCGCTGCCCGGCGAGGCTGCCGGGAGCGCCGAGGCCGCTCATGCCGAAAGGGACACCGTCGATGCGTAACGTGCTGGCCATCGCTGAGAAGGAGCTGAAGGCGTATTTTTCGTCGCCGATGGCGTACATCGTGATCGGCTTCTGGGCGCTCCTCTACGGCTATTTCTACGTCGCGATCCTGAGATTCTTCCTGGACTCGAGCCTGCGGGCGGGCCAGTTCGGCGGGCCGCAGGCCATGAACGTCAATCAGATCCTGATCCGACAGCTGCTGCAGAACGTCACGATCCTCGTGCTGTTCATCATGCCCATGATTACCGCGCGCGTGTATGCCGAAGAGAAGCGGTCGGGCACGATCGAATTGCTGCTGACGTCGCCCCTCACGGACCTGCAAATCATCCTGGGCAAGTTCCTGGGCGCGCTCTTGCTCTACAGCGTGATGCTCGTCGTGACCCTCGTCCACCTCGGGCTGTTGTTCCTCTACGGCAACCCGGAATGGAAGCCGATCGTCACGGCCTATCTGGGCCTGCTGCTGATGGGAGGCTCGTTCATCGCGCTCGGCCTGTTCATCTCCAGCCTGACGAAGAATCAGATCATCGCGGGCACCGTGACCTTCGCGGTCTTCCTCCTCCTGTGGATCATCACGTGGATCGGGGAGACCGGAGGCTCGACGGTCAGCGCGGTGACCAACTATCTGTCGATCGTCAACCACTACGACGACTTCTCGAAAGGCGTCATCGACACGACGCACGTCATCTATTACCTGAGCTTCATCACGTTCAGCCTGTTTCTGACGCTCAAGTCGGTCGACAGCGAACGCTGGCGGGGATAGCACCTTATGCTGCAACGCATGCTCGGTCTCGTCTTCTGGATTGGCGCCGCGCTCGTGGGCGCCGCGTTCGCGATTCGCTTTGGCTACCCCAGGTGGGAGCAGTACGCCACGTATCTGGCGTGGGGCGGTCTCGCCTGCGTGGTCCTCTATACGCTCGGACAGTGGCGCGAGATCGTCAAGATCTTCGGCCACCGTCAGGCCCGTTACGGCACACTGGCCGGCACCAGCGTGCTGGTCGTCCTCGGCATCATCGTCGCGGCCAACTACATCGGCGCCAAGCAGAACAAGCGCTGGGATCTCACGGCCAACAAGACGTTCACGCTCTCGGACCAGAGCCGCAACACGGTGAGCAAGCTCGACGCGCCGCTGCAGATTCAGGTCTTCGTGCAGGACGACAAGGCTCAAGGCTTCCAGGACCGATTGAAGGAATACGCGTACGCGTCGAGCAACGTCAAGGTGGAGTACATCGATCCCGACAAGCAACCGACGATCGCAGAGCAAAACCAGATCAAGCAGTACGGGACGATTGTCTTCAACTACAAAGGCCGGACCGAGCGCGTCTCCTCCGACACCGAGCAGGACATCACCAACGCCATCATCAAGGTGGTGACGGGCCAGCAGAAGAAGGTGTATTTCACGCTGGGCCACGGCGAGCGCGATACCGCCGGGACCGAGCGGGACGGCTACGGCACGATCGCCGCGGCGCTCAAAGGAGAAAACTACACGGTCGGGACGGTGGTGCTCGCCCAGCAGGGGAGCGTGCCCGCCGACGCCGACGTGGTGGTGGTCGCCGGCCCGAAGATCGACTTCCTTCCACCGGAGGTCGACGCGCTCAAGCAATACCTCGGCAAGGCCGGGAAGCTGCTCCTCGCGCTCGATCCGCCGGCCAGGGTCGACAGCCCGCCGCTGACGAACCTCGTCGCCTTGGCGCACGACTGGGGCATGGAGGTCGGCAACGACATCGTCATCGACTTGAGCGGCATGGGGCGGCTCCTTGGCACGAGCGAAGCCGTGCCGGTCGTCCTTGACTACGCGTCTCACGCCATCGCGCAGCGCTTTGGCTTCATGACGGGTTTCCCCTTGGTGCGATCCGTCACCCCCGTGCCAGACGGCGTGAGCGGCCATACGGCGCAGCCCTTCGCGCGAACGAGCGAGCAGGCCTTCGCGGTGACGGATCTCAAGACCTTGCTCGCCGGCCAGAAGAAAGGCGTTGACGAATCGAAAGGTGACAAGAAGGGCCCGATCACCATCGCGTCCGCGGTGTCGGCGCCGGCGACGCCCTCGCCCGCGGCTCCGGCCGCGCCGCCGCCTGACGCGGAAGCCCCCAAGCCGGAAACGCGCGTCGTCGCCATCGGCGACTCCGACTTTGCCGCCAATAACGGACTGGGCATTCAAGGCAACCGCGACTTCTTCATGAACATCGTCGGCTGGCTGTCGCAGCAGGAGAACTTGATCTCGATCCGGCCGAAAGAACCAGACGACCGCCGTCTCACCATGACGGCGACCCAGCAGGCAAACCTCACGTGGCTCTCGTGGGTCGTCATCCCGGGCGGTATCTTCATGGCCGGTGTCTTCACCTGGTGGCGGAGGCGCTAACATGCGAGGCCTGCGATCCACCATTGCGCTCCTCGTCGTCCTCGCCGGTCTGTCCGCGTACATCTATTTCGTAACGTGGAAGACGCCCGCGACCGACACGGCCACGACGCTGCAAAAGGTGTTCGCCTCGCTCGACGCCGGCAAGATCGAAGAGGTCCGGATCACGTCCGAGTCTGGCGATCTCACGACCCTCAAGAAGGGCGGCGGCGTCTGGGAGGTGGCATCGCCGATCTCGGCCAAGGCCGATGACGCGACGGTGTCCTCCCTCGCCTCCAGTCTGGGCTCGATCGAGGTCTCGCGCGTCATCGACGAGAACCCCACCGATCTGGCTGAGTACGGATTGGCGGCGCCGCGCTTCGGCGTGGAGTTCAAGGCGACCGGCGATACGACTTACCGGAGCCTGCTCTTCGGCCGGACGACACCAACCGGCGCGGACGTCTTCGCCAAACGAGGTGACGAAAAGCGCGTGTTCCTGGTCGCCTCGTACCAGGAAATGACGTTCAACAAGTCCACCTTCGACCTGCGCGACAAGGCGCTGCTGGCCGTCGATCGCGCCAAGGTGGACGGCCTGGAGATGCTGCTCGCCGGCAAGACCGTCTTGCAGCTGGCCCGCGAGGGCACCAACTGGAACATGACCAAACCCCTGCAGGTCCGCGCCGACTACGGATCGGTCGAGGGGTTGATCGGCCGTCTGCAGACGGCCGCCATGAAGTCGAGCGTCACCGACAACGCCAGCACCGCCGACCTGAAGAAATACGGCCTGGACAAGCCGACCGCCGAGCTCAATCTGATGCTGGGCAGCGCCAAAGCGACGCTCGTCCTCGGCGCGAAGACCCCTGGGAACACCGACAACGCCTACTACGCCCGCGATACGTCCAAGGCCGCGGTGGTGACGGTCGACGCGGCGCTCGTCGACGAATTCAGGAAGAGCGCCAACGACTACCGCCGGAAGGACATCTTCGAGTTCCGCGCGTTCAACGCCGAGCGGCTCGAGATCACGCGAGACGGCCAGTCGGTCGTCTTCGAGCGGGTCAAGTCGCAGGTCAAGGAGAAGCCCGACACCTGGCGGCGCGTGAGCCCCAACGCCGGCGACGTCGACACGATGAAGATGGAAACCTTCTTCGCCAAGATCGAGAACACACGCGCCAGCTCGTTTGTCGCCTCCACGGCCAAGACGGGGCTCGACAAACCCTTTGTGACCGTCGTGGCGAAGTTCGAAGAGGCCCCATCCGTGATGAAGGACGAGCGCATCACGCTCGGCCGGGTCGGCGAAGACACCTTCGCGCTCAGACCCGGCGAACCTGGCGCCGCGAAGATCGGCTCGACCGAGTTCGACGACGCCCTCAAAGCCCTCGACGAGGTCTCGAAGTAGGGCGGGTCCTTTCGGACCCGCCGGCAGGCCAGCGCGCCCCGCCCATCGCTTGACTCTTCTTCGAGACGATGGCATCGTCGTCCCGGAGGTCAGGCCCCACGGCCCAAAGAACAGGAATGGTATCCGATGGGAGCGTTCAAGGTACACGGGATGCTGGCCGAGCGGCTGGGACCGGCGGCATCGGCTGAGTTGGTGGACATGCTGGAAGCAAACAACCGCGTCTGTGTGGAGCACGTCATGACGCAGTGCACCGAGCGCTTCGAGCGTCGGCTGGTTGAAGCGACGTCGAAGCTGCAGGTGGACATGGTGCAGCTTGGCGCAGATCTCCGGGGCGAGATGGCGGGTCTTCGGACCGAGATGGCGGGCCTTCGGACCGAGGTGGCGGCTAAACGGTTTGAGCTGCTCAAGTGGGCGTTTCTGTTCTGGGTCGGCCAGTTGGTCAGCGTGGTCGGCATCATCGCCTTCATGCTCCGCCGATAGCGGCGCGTCGTTCCACGGCGGATTCGGCTGCTAACGAGATCGTCGCCCCCCTGGGCGCCGGCGGGATGGGCGAAGTCTATCGAGCCAGGGACACGCGGCTCGATCGCATTGTCGCCGTCAAGGTTCTCGCCGCCACGATCGCCGACGATCCCATCTTCCGCGAGCGCTTCGATCGAGAGGCGCGTGCGATCTCCAAGCTCGACCATCCGAATATCTGCGCGCTGTATGACGTCGGCGAAACACCGAATCCCGAATCCCAAATCCCCAATCCCGATCCGATTCGCTTCCTCGTCATGCAGTATCTCGAGGGCGAGACGCTGGCCGAGCGAATCGCGAAGGGCCCGATACCGATTGATCAGTCTTTTGCGATCATGATTCAGATCGCCGACGCGCTGACGTGCGCGCACCGTGCGGGCATCACGCACCGCGACCTGAAGCCAGGAAACGTGATGCTGACGAAAGCTGGAGCGAAGCTTCTGGATTTCGGTCTGGCGAAGACCGGTGCTGCCACGGCTGGACACTACGTACCGCAGCCTGCCACGGCGCTGCCGACGATGGGCGCGCCGCTGACGGCGCACGGCACCATCCTCGGGACGTTCCAGTACATGGCGCCCGAACAACTCGAAGGCGCGGACGCCGACACGCGGAGCGATATCTGGGCGTTCGGCGCCCTGCTCTACGAAACGCTGACCGGCCGGAAGGCGTTCGAGGGCAAGAGCCAGGCGAGTCTGATCGGCGCGATCATGACGTCGGATCCGCCGCCGGTGTCGACGCTTCAGCCCGTGGCGCCGGCCGCACTCGATCGCATCGTCAAGAAGTGTCTGGCCAAGGATCCCGACGCCCGCTGGCAGAGCGCGCGCGATCTTCACGACGAGCTGCAATGGATCGCGCGGGATGGGCAGGCCGGGTCGACGAGCCAGGCGCGGCCCGCAACTGAGAGGCCCATCGTCGCGTCACGTGCCGGCCTCTGGAAAGCTGCGACGTTCGTCCTGGCCGCGTCAGCGCTGGCACTCGCCAGCGTCATGTTTTCCTGGCGACTGGGGCCGGTGACTCCCGCTCCGGTGACGCGTTTTCAGGTATCCCCACCCGAGAAGTCTTCGTTTGTCTCGCCGCTCGGCGTACCGAACGGCGTCAACGGGGGCACGATCTCGCCTGACGGGACGCGCCTGGTGTTTACAGCCACCGATCCGTCAGGCAGGCCGCTTCTGTGGATCCGGCCGCTCGATGCGTTTGTCGCCCGGCCGCTGACGGGAACGGACGGCGCAAGCTTCCCCTTCTGGTCGCCGGACAGCCGGTTCATCGCATTCTTCGCAACGGACAAGCTGAAAAGGATCGATGCGGCGGGTGGCCCGACTCAGACCATCAGCGATCTTCCGCCGACCGGCGCGAGAGGCGGCACGTGGGGTACCAGCGGCATCATTATTTTCGCGAGCGCGAATTCGCCGCTCTACCAAGTCTCCGCAGAAGGTGGCCAGGCCAGGCTGGTCACCAGCCTTGACGAATCACGCAAAGAGATCGCCCACCGGGGGCCGTCCTTCCTTCCTGATGGGCGTCAGTTTCTTTATCACGTCAGCTCTTCATCGCCTGAGGCCACGGGCGTCTACATACGATCCCTGGAGTCGGGAACGGCGAGGCGGCTTCTCGCCAGCGACACCACTGCCCTCTTCGTGCCCCCGGGCTTCCTGCTCTTCATCAGAGAAGGGACACTGCTTCGACAGCGTTTCGACGCCACTCGCCTGGAGCTCATGGGCGAGGCCATTCTGGTCGCTGAACAAGTCTCGTCGCAGACCAATCTGGGCGCGTTTTCAGCGTCATCAACAGGCGTCCTGACGTTTCGGACAGGAGCGAGACCCACGACCCAGTTCGCATGGCTTGATCGGGCAGGGCGTGTGCTTGAAACGGTCGGACGTCCCGGCGTGTATCAGCACCCGGCCCTCTCGCCCGACGAGAAGCGCCTTGCATTCACCCGATACGATGACCAGGCGGCTGGAGACATCTGGGTGCTCGATCTGTCACGCCAGGCGCTGTCCCGATTCACCTCGGCTGCGGGAAAGGAAGACATGCCCGTCTGGACACCAGACGGACTGGGGCTTATCTATAACTCCAATCAGCAGAATTCAATCAGCATCGTAGAGAAAAGTGCAGCTGGAATAGGCGCCGAAGAAGTGCTCCTGAAGACTGGTGGTGACATGGTGACCAACGATACGTCGCCAGACGGAAAGTCGCTGCTGTACTTCCCCGTTGTCGCCCCGGATATTTTTGCACTGCCGCTGACCGGTGACCGCAAGCCCGTTCCTGTTGTGCAAACGCCCTTTATCGAGGCTGAAGTTCAGTTCGCTCCCGGCGGCCGGTGGATCGCATACACGTCGAATGAGGCCGGGCGAAACGAAGTGTACGTGCAGCCGTTCCCGCCCACCGGCGCCAGGTCTCTGATTTCGACCACTGGCGGCCGCCAGCCGATGTGGCGCCGCGACGGCAGGGAGCTGTTCTTCGTCAGCGACGACCAGAAGTTCTATGCCGTGGATGTTCGTGCCGGCTCAACATTGGAATTCGGCACGCCCCGTTTCCTGTTCGACATGCCAGCGAATGTCTTCAACGCAAGAAACAGCTACGTGCCGAGCCGCGACGGCCAGCGCTTTCTTGTCAACATGCTCCTCGAGTCGTCGACCTCCTCGATCAGCGTCGTCACCAACTGGACGGCGGAACTGAAGTAGCGGAACTCAGGCGCTGCGGGCGCCACGGCTCGCTCATGGGGCGGCGATGCTGTAGAGATAGCGATAGCCGCGCAAGTAGATCACGTTGTCCACCAGCGCCATCGAGGCGTCGAACCCATCGTCCAGCGTGTTGGTCGCCAGCACTTCGAAGCGCGACCCGTGCCGGATGACGAGCGTCGTCCCGTCGCGGCTGGTGATGTACACGCGTCCTTGCGCGCCGACGGGCGAGGAGTAGACCTCCGGCAGTCCGTTGAGGCGCTGAGCCTGATAGTGCGGCCTGCCGCTCTTGGCATCCAAGACGGACAGGATGCCCGCGTTGCTTTTGAGGAAATACAGGACGCCGTCGTACAGAAGCGGCGAGGACACGTAGGGCGTATCGCGGTCAAGCGACCACACGATCGCCTTGGAGCCCGCAAGGTCGCCTGTGGCGTCGGCTAGACGAACCGCGTGGAGCTTGGCGGTCCGGAACCCGGCCATGACGAAGACCATCCCATCCTCGGTGACCGGCGAGGGAATCGGGTTCATGGTGAGACCCTCGTTCTCCCACACGAGCCGGCCGGTCTCGAGGTCGTAGCTCCTCACCCGCTTGTCTCCGGTCGTGACCACCTGGGCGCGGCCGTCGTGCTCCACCACGAGCGGCGTGCCCCACGAGTCGACGTCCTGC
>JBAUGX010000164.1:0-7278 GCA_049679965.1 Vicinamibacterales bacterium | reverse complement strand
GCACAACGTTGGGCCGCGCGGCCACGGCGATCGGCAACTCGGGCATGGCCCGGCTGATGTCGGCCATCGCCGGCAGCGCCATCACGGCGTCACCGAGCCAGCTGGGCGCGAACACGAGAAGACTTCGCACGTTGGGCGTTCATGTTAGGCTGAAGCGGAATCGCGCGCAAACACCTGCCGTGAAGATCGCACTCGTCCAGATCAACCCGATCGTCGGCGACCTTGCGGGCAATGCGCGTCTCGTCGCCGAGGCGGTCCGCGAGGCCGGCCGCCAGGGCGCCGACCTGGCCGTCACGCCGGAGCTGGCGCTGGTTGGCTACCTGCCGCGCGACCTGCTGCTCGACCCGTCGTTTGTCGCGCGCGCCTGGGACGCGGCAACCGAGCTGGCGCGCGATCTGGTCGGCCAGCCGCCGGTGCTCGTCGGCCTCCCAGAGCCGAATCCCTCCGACGTCGGAAGGCCGCTCTTCAACACGGCGCTCCTCCTGCGGGAGGGCCGGACGGACCAGCGCTTTCGCAAGGCCCTTCTGCCCACCTACGACGTATTCGACGAGGATCGCTACTTCGAGCCGTTCGTCGGCGCTCAGATCCTCGACCTGGGGGGCTGGCGCGTGGGCATCAGCATCTGCGAGGACGTCTGGAACGATCGCGATTTCTGGAGGCGCCGCCGCTACCACCACGATCCGGTCGAAGAGCTCGTCGGGGCGGGCGCGCAGGCGATCGTCAATCTGTCGGCGTCGCCATTCACCGTCGGCAAACAGCGCCTGCGTGAGGACATGCTCGCGAGCATGGCGCGCAGACATCACGTGCCGGTCCTGTACGTCAACCAGTTCGGCGGCAATGACGATCTGGTCTTCGACGGACGGAGCACGGCCTTCAACGCCGACGGTGTGCCGATCGCCCGCGGCCGGTCGTTCGAAGCCGACGTGGTCGTCTGCGATCTCGATCGCGGCACGCCCATCGGACCGCCGACCGATCTCGTCGCGGAATCCGAGGTCTGGCGGGCGCTCGTGCTCGGGACGCGCGACTACGTCCACAAATGCGGCTTCAGCCGCGTCGTCCTCGGTCTTTCCGGCGGCATCGACTCGGCGCTGACGGCGGCGATCGCCGCGGAGGCGGTTGGCCCTCAGTCCGTGCTCGGGGTGCTGATGCCCTCGCCGTACTCGAGCCGGGGCAGCATCGACGACTCGCTCCAGCTCGCCGCGAACCTTGGCATCGAGACGCTGACGCTCCCGATCGAGCCGGCCATGCGCGCGATGGAGGGCATGCTCGCCGGCGCCTTTGCGGGCTCGGCGCGCGACGTGACCGAAGAGAACATTCAGGCGCGCATCCGTGGCAATCTGCTCATGGCGCTGTCCAACAAGCGCAGCGCGCTCCTGCTGACGACCGGCAACAAATCAGAAATGGCCGTCGGCTACTGCACGCTCTACGGCGACATGTCGGGCGGACTGGCCGTGATTGCCGATGTGCCAAAGACGATGGTGTATCGCGTCGCGCGGTGGCTGAACGGCACGCGCGGCCGGGCCGTGATTCCGGAGGCGACGCTGACCAAGGCGCCCTCGGCCGAGCTGAAGCCGAATCAGACCGATCAGGATTCGCTGCCGCCCTACAACATCCTCGACGACATTCTGCAGCGGCACATCGAGCAGCACCAACCGCCAGACGCCATCGTCGCCGCCGGCTTCGATCCCGTGACGGTGCACCGCGTGCTCGACATGGTGCACCGTGCCGAGTTCAAGCGGAAGCAGGCCGCGCCTGGATTGAAGGTGACCGATCGCGCCTTCGGCACCGGCTGGCGCATGCCAATCGCGGCGAAGACAGGGCACGCTGCGAACTTAAAAGTGAAAACTCAAAACTCAAAAGGACACTGAACAGCGTGACACCCAGGTCACAGTCCTTTTGAGTTCTTAGTTCTAAGTTTTGAATTTGTCGTCGTCTCGCCATCGTCGATGCATCCATAACCACAGGTCCGGATGGCGCCGGACGTACATCTCGAGCACATCAGTGCAGCGTTGCGTGAACTCGTGGATGGCGTTCTCGCTGTCGGCGATTGGCGGAGCCACGGGGTGTTCGTAGATCATGCGATACCGGCCGATGCCATTCGGGAGCGCAAACACGGGCACGACCGGCGCGCCGGTCCGAAGTGCCAACGCCGCGAGCGCCGGCGTCGTGGACGCGGATCGGAGGAAGAATTCCACGTGGACGGCGTCGGCGCCTTCGACGTGCTGATCGATGAGCATCGCCACGCCATGCTTCGCGCGCAGCGTCCGCATGATGCGCCACACGGTGCCCTGCCGGTAGATCACCGAGTTGCCGGTGCACCGCCGGATGCGCTCGAGCAGCGCGTTGAGCCGCGCATTGTCGAGCGTCCGTGCCACCACGGAGAATGGCTCGAACCGCAACGCGTGCGCGATGCCGTTGAGCTCCCAATAGCCGAAGTGTCCGGTATAGAAGATCACCCCTTTGCCCTGGCCGTACGCCTGACGCGCAACCTCGTCGCCTTCGAATTCGATGCGCGCCAGCATCGCCTCAGGTGACAGCGAGCTGAACCGCAGCAATTCGAACAGCAGCCGCCCGAAGTGTGCGAACGACCCGCGGACAATCGCGCGATGCTCCGCCGCCGGGCGCGCGGGAAACGCCGCGGCCACGTTCGCAAGAGCGACTCGGCGATGCGTGCGATCCAAGGCATAGAACGCGCGGCCGGCCAGCGTGCCGCAGGCATGAACCAACCCGTCGGGCATCACGCGGACCAACCCTTGGAGCACCCGGACAAGCCAGTACTCGATGAGGTGTCTCACGCCGGCCTGCCCAGCCGCGCCGAGCGGACGCGGGCGAGGAGCCAGTCGCGAAAGGCATCGGCCGGGTCGATGGTGATGTGGATCGGCACCGAGGCGATGGGCAGGTCGCCGAGATCGCAGGCCGCCAGGCGCACGGCGTCCTTCTCGGTCGTCAACACCATGGACGCCGCCGACGCCCTGGCCGCGCGGGCGATCCGTCTGATGTCGCGTTGACCGAAGCGATGATGGTCGCGAAACGCCAGCGTGCCGACCAGGTTCCATCCCGCCGACTCGACGTCGGCAAAGAATCGGCCGGGGCGCGCGATGCCCGCCACCGCGAACACGCGCGAATCGGGAGGGACGACCACCGAATCGCGGGGCGGCGCAACCCTCCGGGGCGGCCCGAGCACGCGGATCACGCCAAAGGCGATCGTGACGCCGAGGGCGCGGGCGATGCGATCGACGGCCGCCGGGTAACCCGCCGTCACGAGCACGGCGTCGGCCGCGGCTGCCGCGGCGAGCGGCTCGCGCAGCCGGCCCTCCGGCAGCAGATGATCGGCGAGGTCTTCTTCCGCCACGAGGAGCACATCGACGTCACGGGCGATGGCGAGGTGCTGAAAACCGTCGTCCAGCACGTGCACCGTGGCGCCGAAGCGGCGCTCGGCCAGGCAACCCGACAGATACCGATCGGCGCCGACCAGCACCGGGACCCCGGCGAGAACCTGCGCCAGCATCAACGGCTCGTCGCCGGCCGTGTCGATGGCCGCGCAGATCTTCGTGCCGTCGGACACGACCGTGACGCCGCGAGGCGACAGCCGCCGTCCGTACCCGCGCGTCAGGATGGCCGGCCGCTCGCCGTGATCGAGGAGGAGGCGCGCGACGTACTCCACGACGGGCGTCTTTCCGCTGCCGCCGACCGTGAGGTTCCCGATGCTCACGACCGGACTCGCCAGGCGCCGCTGTCGCGAGGGATGGCGCGCGTACCACCGCCGCCGCCACGCAGTGGCGGCGCCGTAGAGAGAGGATGCGGCGTGAATCAATGCACTAGACGGAAGGGACGAACGACGCCCGTGCGCGCTAACGGCAGCAGCTCCGCGATCGCGTCGAGCGTTTTGTCCTTCGCGCCGCGGTTCGTTTCGACCATCGCCCGGGCGGCCGCCCCCAGGCGCGCGCGGCACACCGGATCGCCGACGAGCATCACGAGCGCCTCTTCGAGCTCGCGGCTGGAGGCCACCTGCATGGCCGCGCCACTCGCCAGAAACCCTTCGGCGATTTCCTTGAAGTTCCGCATGTGGGGGCCAAATACGATGGGCTTGCCGAACATGGCCGGCTCGAGAATATTGTGGCCGCCGCGATCGACGAGGCTGCCGCCCACGAACACCGCCGTCGCGATCTGATAGAGCTGCGCGAGCTCGCCAATCGAATCGAGCACGACGACGTCGGCGCGCGGCTCGGCATCGATGGCCAGCGCTGATCGCCTGATGGTGACCAGTCCGGCCTCGGTGGCCAGCCGCTCGACCTCGCCGAACCGCTCGGGCTGCCGGGGCGCCACCACCAGAAGGGCCGTCGGGTTGGTCGCCTTGATGCGCTCGAAGGCGCTGAGTACGGCCGCCTCTTCGCCCCGAAACGTGCTCCCGGCGACAACGACCGTCCGGTTCGCCGACATGCGGAAGAACCGGAGCACGCGATCGCGGGGCTTGCCGTGTACGATGGCCGTGGGGCGATCGAGCGAGTCGAACTTGAGGCTGCCGGTCACGGTGATGCGCGCCGGATCGGCGCCCAGTTCGGCCAGGCGCCGGGCCGACTCGTCGCTCTGCATGCAGAACCGATCGACGTCAGCCAGCACACGGCGGAAGAACGGGCGGATCAGCCGGTACCGCGGATACGACCGGGACGAAATCCGTCCGTTGATGACCATGGTCTTTACATTGCGCGTGCGGCACTCGCGCAGCAGGTTCGGCCAGATCTCGGTCTCCATCATCACGAACAGACGCGGCTTGACAAGGCGGAGCGTGCGGCGGACGCTGAAAGCCCAGTCGAAGGGAAAATAGAACACGGCATCCACGTGCTGCAGGCTGCGCCGGGCCACCTGCTGCCCGGCCAGCGTCGTGGTCGAGACAAACAGCCGCAGGCGCGGATACCGGGTCTTGAGATCTTCGACCAGCGCGCGCGCCGTCAGCGCTTCGCCCACCGACACGGCGTGAATCCAGATCGACTCCTCGCCGTCGACGTTGAAGGATACCGGGAGGTACCCGAGCCGCTGGCCGAGGCTGCCGACGTACTTGTGGTGGCGAATCGCCTGGTACACGAAGTACGGCGATACGAAGACAAAGACGATGAGTGCCAGGAGGCTATAGGCGAGGTACATGACAAACGACGATCGTCGTGGGGGTTATTGTAGAATGAAACGTTTATCTGGAGGCATTCATGTCCGTCAGAGTAGGGATTAATGGATTCGGCCGGATCGGCCGCAACATCATGCGGGCGGCGATGGTCGACAAGAACATCGACTTTGTCGCCGTCAACGATCTCACCAGCACCGCCACCCTTGCGCATTTGCTGAAGTACGACTCGATCCTCGGGAACCTCCACGGGCGCGTGGACGCCAAGGCCGACAGCATCTCGGTCGACGGCGACGAGTTCAAGGTGCTGTCGGTGAAGGATCCGGCGCAGCTGCCGTGGAAAGACCTCGGCGTGGACGTCGTGTTCGAGTCGACGGGCCTGTTCACCGACCGCGACGCGGCCGCCAAGCACCTGGCGGCCGGCGCCAAGAAGGTCGTCATCACGGCGCCTGCCAAGAAGCCCGATCTGACGGTCGTCCTCGGCGTCAACGACGACAAGTACGACCCGTCGAAGCACCAGATCATCTCCAACGCCTCGTGCACCACCAATTGCCTGGCGCCGCTCGCCAAGGTGATTCACCAGACCTTCGGGATCAAGAAAGGCTGGATGACGACCATCCATTCCTACACCAACGACCAGAATCTGCTCGACCTGCCGCACAAAGACCTGCGGCGGGCGCGCGCCGCAGGCCTGTCGATGATTCCGACCACCACCGGCGCCGCGCTGGCCGTGGGCGAGGTGCTGCCCGAGCTCAAGGGCAAGCTCGACGGCTTCGCCATGCGGGTGCCCACACCGAACGTCTCGGTGGTTGATCTCGCCGTGCTGGTCGACAAGAAGACGACGGCCGAAGACGTCAACGCGGCGCTCAAGGCCGCGTCGGAGGGCGCGCTCAAGGGCATCCTCGCCTACTCGAGCGACCCGCTGGTGTCGATCGACTTCAAGGGCAACGCGCATTCGTCGATCGTCGACGCGCCCTACACAAAAGTGATGGACGGCGACTTCGTCAAGGTCCTCTCGTGGTACGACAACGAGTGGGGCTACTCCAGCCGCTGCGTGGACTTGCTCAGGCTGCTCGCAAAAAAGGGGCTGTGAAGCTCTCGATCAGAGATCTCGACCTGAAGGGCCAGCGCCTTTTTCTCCGCGTCGACTTCAACGTCCCTTTGAAGGACGGCAAGGTCGGCGACGACACGCGCATCCGGGCCTCGCTGCCGACGATTCAGTACGCCCTCGACCACGGCGCCACGGTCGTCCTGGCCAGCCATCTCGGGCGGCCAAAGGGGAAGACGAACCCGCAATTCAGCCTGCGGCCCGTGGCAGAGCGCCTCGCGGCGCTTCTCTCCCGTCCGGTCGCCTTCGCCGAAGATTGCATCGGCGACGAAGTGAAACAGACCATCGACGGGATGCGCCGGGCGGGCGGCGGCATCCTGCTGCTCGAAAACCTGCGCTTCCACGCCGAGGAAGAGAAAAACGATCCGCAGTTCGCCGCGGCCCTCGCCTCCCTCGCCGACCTGTACGTGGACGATGCGTTTGGGGCGGCGCACCGGGCGCACGCCTCGGTCGAAGGCATCACGCACCATGTTCGGCGCGCCGCGGCGGGGTTGCTGATGGAGCAGGAGCTGCGGTACCTCGGGCACGCGCTCGAATCGCCCGAGCGGCCCTTTGTCGCGATCCTCGGCGGCGCCAAGGTGTCCGACAAGATCGAGGTAATTGGGAACCTGCTGGGCAAAGTCGATCGTCTGCTCATCGGCGGCGCGATGGCGTACACGTTTTTCAAGTCGCGCGGCGTCACGGTCGGCAAGTCGCTCGTCGAGGACGACAAACTCGAGGCGGCGCGCGCGGTCGAAGCCAGCGCCGCGAAGCGCGGTGTGCGGATCGGGCTGCCGGTGGATCACGTGGTGACTGGCCGCATCGAGGCCGGAGCGTCGCACGAGGTCTTGAGCATCGGCGACGCGCGGATTGGCGACCGTATGGGCGTCGACATCGGACCGGCGACCATTCGGGCATACGAAGGGTCAATCGCCGATGCGAAGACCGTTGTCTGGAACGGCCCGATGGGCGTCTTCGAGATCGACGCCTTCGCGACGGGCACCAACGCCGTGGATCTTGCGGAGCAAACCTGAAATCGTGATCCTTGAATTGGGAGCCAATGACGGTCTGAGAG
>JBAUGX010000163.1:0-2264 GCA_049679965.1 Vicinamibacterales bacterium | reverse complement strand
ACAGCGTGAGCGCGAACGTGGGGAGAGAATTGACTTCAGGGACGGGTCATCGTCCACGGGCTATTGGGCCCGACAGAAGTACCTGACACGTCGTTGCCGACGCCGGTCAACGTCGTGACAGCGGCGTTGGCGGTGCCCGTAAATGAAAACTGTCCGGGGAAGGCGGTAATCGAATTAGTGAAGATCACCTGGCGGGTCGTGGCGTTCACCGTTCCCGTAACAGTGCCCGCATCTCCGACAAACTGGTCGGTGTACGTACCGGTAAGATTCGTACCCGACTGCGTCAGCGTGACCACACTGTTGAGCGTTTGTCCGCCGCAGCAGGAAAGCGGTCCAGACCATACGCCGGTGAGGCTCTTGACAACCAGGCTTCCTGTAGCCATTACAGAGCCACCCTTGCCGTCGCTGACCGTCACAGTCACCGTCCGCGTGGCCGCAGCCGTGTACACATGCGTGGTTGATGCGCCGGTTCCAGCCGGTGTGCCGTCGCCGAAATCCCACGCAAAGGTCAGCGCGTCTCCGTCGGGGTCCGCCGGACTGGCCACCGAAAGGGTCGTGATGGTCGCGACAATGGCGGTGGTTGGAGCAAAAGAAATCGCGCCAATCGTCGGCGGTTGATTCACGGGCGTGTCGTCCTTCTTCAGGAGAAGGACGGCCGCGACGGCTCCCCCTCCCGCAAGGGCGAGGTAGAGGGGCAGTTTCGATCCGCCGCCGCCGCCGCCGCCACCGCCGCCGCCTAACTGTGCCGCCAGTTCCGGGCGGGATCCGGCATCGCGCGTCAGCCGTACGCGGACCGTGCCGGCAGCGGCACCAACCGATACGAGACGGGCATTCTCGAGATACCCGCCCTTGACGAGGCGGACCCGATGATCGCCGGCCGACAGGCCCGACACCTGCAGGGGCGTCTGCCCCGTCAGTTGTCCGTCCACGTAGACGGCGGCCCCGGCCGGTTCGCTCTCGACCATGACGGAGCCCACACGGGCTGCGGCCGGCGACGGAGCGGCTTCAGGTGGCCCGCCGGCCATCATGATGCTCGGATTGACCGCGAGAGCCGCGATGACCGCGAGGGCCACGCGCCGCTGCAGAGCCCCACTGGTGTTCCAACTCATCAGCCTGCCTCCATCACACGAACGTTGTGTTCGAGCGCCCGACGACCAGCGCCCTTACCGCCAAGGAATTCCGAGAATATAGTTCACCGCTGCGGGGCCGGCGGCGGCAGTTCTCCCGCTGCCTTGAGCGAACCCGCGATCAACGCGAAGGTCGGGTCGTACTTGCCAAACTGGGCGGTCACGGCCATGCACGTCAAGCGGTACAGATCCTTGCCGACCGGATACGAGTACTGGCGCACACGTTCGACCACGCCGACCCCGGGCCTCGAATAATCGACGACGACGAACCGCTTCTCACCCTCGGTGACCACCTTCGCGACCACTTCGGTGGCTTGAGGCTGGTTCTCCTTCAACACGTCCGCCTCGATGTCGGCAAACACGTCCGTCACCTGATCGCTCGCGAGCTCCTGTCTCAGGCGAAAGCGCTCGACGACGAACGCCGCCTCTTTCCTCGGTTGAAGGAACGTGGCCATCGGCTCGCCGGACGCGGAGACCATCGTCCAGGTCCAGTCTCTCGGGTACTCGACGGAGAACCGGCGCTGGGGATCCGTGAACAGCGAATAGCCAGACCTCTGGGCCATGGCCTGGGCAGCCAAAAGCAGAAACCCGACGGCTGGCAGAACGACAAGCCATTGACGACGATAAGACCGATAAGACCGCAACATCAGGAAACCTCGGATCATTTTCGCAACACGTCAAGCCGCGCCTTCGCGGTCTGTTTGTTCGGATCGTCGTCGGGCAGGTAGCGGAACGCCAGATCGAACTCTTTAATCGCCTGCTCGTCACGGCCGAGGGCTTCGTTCGTCCTGCCCCGCGTAAACGCCTCGGTGCCGAGCTTCTTCATCTGGGCGCGGACCCGGTTGATCGATTCGGCGGCCGAGGCAGCGGTCGGCCCCGATGGATCGATCTGGCGCGTGCGCTCGAACCATTGCACCGCCGTTGGCAGATCGCCAGCCGCCTCGTTCCTGGCCCCATTGTCGAGCGCCAGTTGAGCCTGTTCGCGATTGCGTGCTGCCGCCGTCGCATCGGCCGCGGCCGCTGACGCCGCCGGTTGCGCGGCCGCCGGCTGGGGCGCCGCTGGCTGCGGGGCCGACGCCGTCGGCTGCGTGGATGGAGTCTGTCCGCGCGTCGCCGCGTTCCCGCCTCGGGCTGATG
>JBAUGX010000162.1:0-2351 GCA_049679965.1 Vicinamibacterales bacterium | reverse complement strand
GGCCACGACCGCGGGCAGCGACATCGATACGTCGAGGTGGGCGGGCGCCAGGAGCTCGCGCGGCCTGAGGGTGGCGATTTCGTCGGCCAGGGCCTGGGCGCCGTCGGGGCCCACGTACTCGGCCGCGGTGAATTCGCCGGTCGACAAATCAAGGAGGGCCGCGCCCCATCGGTCGCCGGCGACCAGCGTCACTGCCATGAGAAACGCCGGCTCTCGCGCGTCGAGGTAGCCGACATCGGTCAGCGTACCCGGGGAGACGACCCGCACGACTTCGCGCTTGACGATGCCTTTGGCTTTGCGCGGGTCCTCGACCTGGTCGCAGATGGCGACTCGAAATCCTTTTCTCACCAGCCGCGCGATGTACCCGTCGGCCGCATGAAACGGCACGCCGCACATCGGTATGCCGCCGCCGGCGGCGTCCTTGGATCGCGAGGTGAGCGTCAACTCGAGCGCGCGCGAGGCGACCAGCGCGTCTTCATAGAACATTTCATAGAAGTCGCCCATCCGAAAGAACATGATGGCGTCGCGGTGCTGCTGTTTCGCGTCGAGGTATTGACGCATCGCCGGCGTAGCCGACGTTGACATATTCTGTAGTCTAGCGCATGCGTGTGATGGCACTCGATACGACCGTCCGCGACGGCAGCGTCGCCTTGGTCGCCCTGAGCGACGGCCAGTGCGACGTGGACGAGCGCCGCGGCGATCCCTCACGTACGCACGCGGAGCGGCTGCCGGGCGAGATGGCAGCCGTCATCGACGCCCACGGCCTCCGCTGGGTCGACATCGATCTATTCGCCGTGGCATCAGGTCCCGGATCGTTCACGGGCCTGCGCATCGGCATCGCGACCATCCAGGGACTCGCGCTCGCCGCCGGTCGCCCGCTGGTTGCCGTGTCGGCGCTCGAGGCCCTGGCGCACCTCGCGAGCCAGGAGGGGGCCGCAACGGGCAGACCCATTGCGACGTGGATGGACGCGCGGCGCGGGGACGTGTTCGCCGCGCTTTACGCCGTCACTTCGGCGCCCATGTTCGAGGCCGAACGGCTGGTGGAGTTGGAGGCGCCGACGGTCGCGACGCCGGCGGCGACGCTCGACCGGGTCGCGGACCATGTCGCCAACACCATGGCGTTGTTCGTCGGGGACGGCGCGGTGCTCCATGCGTCGAGCATCGAACGGCGGTGGGCCCCGTCTGGCGTTCCTATTCTGCTCCCGCCCTTGCTGGCGGGCGCCATCGGCCGGATCGGCTTGGCTCGCGCCATGCGAGGGGAGGCCATTCATCCCTCGGCAGTGCAGCCTCTCTACGTGAGGCGTCCGGATGCTGAAGTCGATCGAGAGCGAAGAGCGTCGAGACCGCGCTGACATGACGCCCTGGACCATCGTCCGTCTGACGTCCCTCGCCGAAATAGACGGAGTCCTCGCGATTGAGGAGGCCTCGTTCACCAACCCCTGGACGCACGAGATGTATGTGGCGGAGTTCGACCATCGAGACGTCTCCCTTTGTTACCTCGCCAGGAACACCGACCAGTTCGTCGTTGGCTTCTGCTCCGTATGGCGCGTCGTCGATGAACTCCATATCAACAATCTGGCCGTGGCGCCGCCGTACCGCCGCACCGGGGTGGCGACCGCGCTCCTCGAGCATGTCATGGGCGAGGGAGCCAAGCTGGGTGCCGTCCGGGCTACGCTTGAAGTCCGACGGAGCAACGAGCCCGCCCGGCGGTTATACGAGCGCTTTGGGTTTTCGGTGAGCGGCATTCGCCGGGCGTACTACACCAAGCCGGTCGAAGACGCGCTCGTGTTGTTGCGCGAAGGATTGACCCCGCCCCCCGGGGACTAGCCGGCAGCCACTAGCCACCAGCCACCGCCCTGTGTTACGGTTTCGGCCTTCCCTCATCCTTAAGGAGGCGCAGCATGAATGGACAGTCACAGGACTTCACGGAACCGTTGCTGCAGACCGACGAGGAGTTCCATAAACTCGCCACCCAACATCACGAACTGGAAGATCGCCTCAAAGAACTGACCGCGAAGCATTACCTCTCCGAGCCCGAACAGGTCGAAGAAGTCAGGCTCAAGAAGAAGAAGTTGCAGATCAAGGACCGGATGGAGGACTTCCTCCGGCGCCGCCGTCAGGCCTGAAGAAGGTTGAAGTAGGTTGCGCTTCGATCCGGCCGCCTGGCCGTTTGTCGGCTTCGCGCTGGCGCTCGGCGTGGTGGCGGGCGCGGCAGGCGTATGGGCTCTCGCGGCCCTGTTCTTCCTGCTCGGCGGCTTCTTCCTCTTCTTCTTTCGCGATCCCGATCGTCTGGCGCCGCCTGGCGCCGACGATCTCGTGCTGTCGCCGGCCGACGGCCGCGTGCTGGTCGC
>JBAUGX010000161.1:0-15456 GCA_049679965.1 Vicinamibacterales bacterium | reverse complement strand
CAGCTGGCGCGCCGGCAGCAGGTGCCGCAGCACCGCGAGCGGCCGGAGGAGCACCGCCGGCCGGAGCAGCGGCGGCGGGACCGCCAAACGCACCTCTCGCCCTCCTGCCGACGTAGGCAAACACCCGGCGCTCTTGCGCCTGCATCTCAAACGTCCCGAGGCTGGCCGCCGCCAGCGCAGCCCCGGAGACTGAAAGAAACTCACGCCGAGACGTCTCTTTCGACATATGGAGCTACCTCCGCTGCTGCTGTGGCCTGGCCGCCGGCGCTGGAGCGTCCGCCCAGCCCTTCCCGCGGATGATGGCGGTCTGTTCCTCGATTTGCTTCCGTTGTTCCTCGTCGAGCTGCTCGAACGTCGGATTGGGCGGCAGCGTCTTCAGATGGTCCTGATACTCAGGGAACATCGTCTGCTCCCCACCCTTCGCCGCTTCGAGCGGGATGCCTTTGTTCACGAACAGATCGTTGTAGTTGGTCGTGTAGAAGGGCAGGCGCATCGGCACGGCCCCCGGGGCCAGGGGGAGCTGGTTGCTGACGTTGCACGGGTAGGGATCCATGTTCCCGTGCGGAATGTACGCGTACATCTTGCTGTAGATGAACGGCCGTGACAGGTATGCCGGATCGGAGATCATCATGATGTCGACCAGGATGTTGCCGTAACGGAAGATCCGCTCGTCCAGGGTCGCCCGATCGGACAACGGGAGGCCTTGGGTGCGCTGCAAGTAGCCCGGCTTGAGGCGGTCGGTGTGCACCCACAGGACATTGCCCACCCACTTGCCGGTGGAGAAGCCCTGCCAGGTATGCGGTGCTGAAGCCGGCGGAGACGGACGATTGGACGCGGGCATCCAGATCGTCCGGTGCGGAGCCGCGAACGCCATCGTGGACTCGATCGTCACCTGCTCCTCGGATATCGGATCCAGCGTCTCCCAGAAGCGCATGGTGCTCAGCGTCCGGGGGGCGTAGGTCGCCATGAACGGCCGGCACATCAACTCCGGCTGCTCGAACTCATCCGCGTCGTACTGCAGGGCGATCTTCAGTGACGCGGGCGTAATCGGCAGGCCGGAGAAGTCTCCCGGATCCGGGCCGCCGGCGTAATGGTAGTTATCCTGCATCCCCAGCGGGGCCCAGAAGCCGTTGATCAGGGACTGCGTGTCCACACGCTGGGAGAGCGCACAGACGGTCAGGATGACGGCGGCAGCCGCCAGCCACGGCACATCGGTTTTGGTTCGCATGGTGTTCATCTCCCTATCCAACCTGCTTGCACGGGTGCGGCGCCCATTTCGATCCGTCCGGCTCCTTCTGGAACTCGGCGCTGATGTAGAACGGGGTGTTGAGGTACTCGGGATCGATCACCTCGATGGTCACGGTGAACCAATCCTTGCCCGTCGGATCCTGGAACGTCATGAAGTGCTCGATCATGCGTGTCCGCGCGCTGTAGGGCGCGCCGTTTCGACGCAGCCACCCCGGCGCGAGGTCGGTCGTCACGACGGCGAGGGTCCCGCCCTCCTGTACCTCTTGGGCCCGGATTGCTCCCAGCCCTCCGCCGGCGCGTCCCGTACCCTGAGCCCGCGGCTGGAAGAAGTTCTGATTGAATCGATACGGAATCTCCCAGAGCGCGGCCGAATAGCCCTGCATCGACGCCGCTCCGCGGCTCCCGCCGATCTCACCGCTTCTCAGAAGTTGTTCGACGTCCCCGGCCAGCTGCGCAGGGTTGAACCGCAGCAGGCGCGTCTGCTGTCCCCAGTCGGTCTCGATCTTCAGCACGTTCGGCGAATCCCAGCTGATTCGCAGGCGCGTCGGCATGCGCAGCAGATTGGCGCCGCCGTAGGCACGGCAGTCGACAATGCCCGAGGTCTGATAGTTCACCCCGCCGTACTGCGCAGCATCGAAGCGGACCGCCCCGCGGCCGGCCGCGGTGAGCGGCACCTGCGCGAAATCGCCCGCGGGCGGGGTCATCATGCGAAAGCGCCAGTCCTGATCGATGACCGACACCCAGTTGCCCGTCAAATCAATGAGGGCCGTTTGCTGTGCCGTTTGCGCAGCACCGCGTCCCTGCGCCGGCGCGGCACCGCGCCCCTGCGCCGGAGCTGGAGCCTGCGGCTGCGCCGGGGCCTGCGCGGTGAGTCCGCCGTGAGCGATCACGACTGCGACCGCGCCTGCCAGCGCGGCGGAGCCTACGATTGATGGAAGTTTCATGATGTCTCTCCAGACCACTCAGAACTGCTTACCGGTCTTAGAACTGTTTGCCGGTCGGGCCCGCCGTCGTGGTTTTATACGAGAAGAAGACGGGCCCCTTGGCCGGCAGGGTCTCATAGACCGCCGTCAGGAACTCGCGCGTCGTCCACGATCCGCCCGCGCCGCCCCAGCGCTGGTCGTACCCTTCGCTCGGCTTGAGATCCAGCACCTGCTGCAAGGTTTTCCCCTGATTCTTGTAGTACTGGACGTTGTTGCGGATGATCGTGAGCATGTTCCGGTAGAGCGCCACGTCTGCCTGATCGGCCGTCCGGCCATGCCCCGGCACGATCACGGTCCCGCCTTCCGCTTGTTTGCCGGGCGCCGCCATTTCGATGACTTTGTTGACCGCGACCAGCGTGCCGTCGATCGTGCCGCCAGCCTTCACATCGATAACCGGGTAGGTCAACATGTTGACCACGTCGCCTGCGACGATCACATCCGAGCCGCGGAACATGACGACCAGCTGGCCATCGGTATTGGCAGTCTTGGGATGGAGCAGCTGAAAGGCCTCGCCGTTGAAGCGCTCATTGATGATCTCGAAGCTTTCCCCATCGGTCGGTTCCAGTCCCTTGAACGCGCCCGTCGGATCAGCGTGCATGCGCCTCAGCACGTTCTCATGGGCGACCACCATAGCACCCGAGCTGCCGAAGGCGAGTTGCGCCGCCCGTTCTTCGCCGGACACAATCTGGCTGCCGGCTTTGGCGATGGTCTCGTTGCCGCCTACATGGTCGAGGCGCCCGTTGGTGTTGATGATTTTGCGGATTTCCTTGCGCTCACCGCGTTCCTGAGCGAGCCGCTGGATGGCGGCCAAGAGCTTCGCCGACGTCTCCTTCGTGCCCGTGTCGACAATGAGTACGCCCTGGTCGCCGAGCTGCACCACCACGTTCGACCCGCCTGGTTGGCCGGTCATGATCCAGACCTGTCCGGCCACGTGCTCGGCATGAATCTCCCCGTCTCCGCGCGGCGGCGCATAGGGATTGCGAGCGTAAATGTTCACCGGCTCACCAAACCCCGATTGTGGCGCTTGAGCCGCCGCCGGTGGCGGCGCCTGAGGCGCTGCGCCCCCTCTCCCCTGACCGGCGACGGCGACGCCAAGGCTCGCCACCACCAGCATGAGCCCCGCCCACAAGGCGCGCCGAGAAGTAAGAAACGTGTGCATGGCTTTTCCCCCGTGACGCTATTTCAAATACCCGCGAAACTGACGACGCCCGCCATAAACCCCGGACGATACGCCTCTTTAGTAGACGTGTCAACTAAACCGGCGCCACTAAACCGGCGCCTGCCCTCCCGCGTCAACTCAACATGCGCCGTGTCTGTGTTTGAGGATCCGTCACTCGACGAAGCAGCTCGACAAAATCAGCGCGCTCGTCTTGATTCAGGCTTCTAAAAATCCGCGCCTGACTGCTGAGGAACACCGGCAGGAGTTGAGCGAGCAATCGAGCGCCGCTGTCCGTCAGATAGCAGAGCTGCTGCCGCCGATCCGTTTTCGGACGGGTTCGACGGACATATCGCTTCCGCGACAGCGAATTCACGAGCCGGGTAATGCCAGGCGTCCGCTCCACCAGCTGTGCCGCCACGTCCAGGGTCGGCACGCCCTGGCCATTCGCCTGCTGGAGGATGACCAGCACGTTGACCTGCTGCAGCGTCACATCGTAGGGTTCCAGAACCCGCACCATCTCATTGCGTGCACTGTCCGCCGCCTTCATCAGGGCGATCGCTGCCTCACGGACAGTGACTGCCACACCTTCCTGTCGCCGCGCGGTCGCTGTGTTCATGCGCGAATGTTACACGGAACGTCGACGGTCGTGCACGTGAATCGATGAAGGGGCCGAGGCGAACGCCGAGGTTCGCGAGAATCAGCGCACGAACGCGGGACACCCGGGGAACCAGTTCCCCTTCGCCACCATTTCGGCGCAGTACTCTTTCGCGCGCTGGATGCCGGGCTTCACCATGTTCACCGCCTGCTCGAAGGTCATGATGTCCATGTGCACCGGCAGGACCTTCTCGACGTCGAGCTTCCGGTAGTTGATGTTGTCGAGGAAGCTGTCCCCCCACCACTGCAGCTCTTCGGCGGCGGTCGCCACGTCCGCTTCAATGTAGAGCCTGTGCTCGGGGATGTGGGCGAACACGCCATCGGCGAGATAAACTTCAGCGGCTGGAAATTGCGCTCGAGATCATCCGGGAAGTTGGGCGCCCGGCGGGAGGACATTTCCCGGAAGATGACGCCGTTGTCGCGGCGCGAGATCACGGTGAGCCCCTCGGCGACCGCCTGGCGCAGGCCCGAGGAGTGGTCGAAGTGGTGATGCGACCAGATCACCTGCGTCGCGCGCTTGCCCGGCACGACCTGAGGCGCCTGCGTGACCACCTGGTGCACGCGCGCGTTGCTGCCGTTCAGCTCGTAGAGCGTGATGTGGTCGGCGAACTCAATCGCGCCGGCGCCGGCGGAAACGTCGCGTTGGCGGCGAGGTTGGCAATCTGTGAGTCGACGTAGTAGCCGTCGACGTACAGCTTCTTGAACTCGATGTTCCGCCAGTCATCTCGCCGAGGTTCTGGTTCGGCCCGATCCACGAGATCCACTGCGGCAGGTTCGACGGCGGGCGCAGCGCCAGCGTCAGGCGATCGCCTTCGCGCAGCGTGACGTCGACGAGCGTCAGCCCGTCCTGCTGGCGCCGGTTGGCGACCGTCGCCGCGCCGGTCAGGATCCCTCGCACCGTCGCCGGGTTCGTGTTGAACCACATCCGCCGATCGCGCGCGTCACCGCCTGCGTTTGCGGCGCCCTGCGCGTTCACGTTATAGGCCTGCGCGCCGTCGAGCCCCTGACGGGCGAGCGCGAAGCTGTGGCCGCCGTAGTTGGCAAACGGGAACAGGTCGTTGCGCCTCCAACTCGGCGGATCCTACCCGATTCACGGGTCGCTCAAAACGAAATTCACCGCGCAACTCTGGTCGGCGCGGCAGGACGCCCGCAGGCTGGACTCGAACCCCCTTCGACATATCTTGTTGATTCTTCGTGCGTTTGGCTCGGACGAAAACCTGTTGTTGCTGGGCGTTCGGCAGCAAACTATCCAGCAATTGTTCCGTGGAAAGAGCATCGCGTACAGGCGTGCGAGAGGACTTGCTGGAGCGAGCCCGGATTGACTCGCCGCCGCGTTCCCCCCGTCACAGAAATGGCGTCTCGACTGTGAAAGGCGCTGATTCCTGCGGTAAGAATACCGATGGGCTATGAGCCACCACCGTTACACGGGCCCACATGATCGCCCACGTGGTTTGTCAGATGTGCATCAGCGGCTTTTTCACCAACGATAATCGTGTGCGCCGCTCCTGGATTACCGGGAGGAACGTGGCAGATCACGACTTGTCTGCCTTGTGAGAAAGCTACTGTTGAAAAGATACCCCCAACGATGATCGCAACTCCGACTGCTAACGCGAGTGTTCGCTTCATGCATCCTTCTCCTTTTGCAAGCAGGGCGTCACAAAGCCAACGCAAGCGGGATGCCGGTCAGTCGTCGTTGCAAGTCGCTGAAACAGTGGCCACTATGCCGGCGGTCGCAATTCGGCACATGCTTGCGATCACGAGATTGCGTTGGGGCTGACGTATCCGTCTCGCAATGACATGGACGGCCAACTGCTCGGACACACAAAGGTCGACACGACGCTGAACGTGTACACGCAGGTCCTCGACCCGAGTCGGTCAGGGCGGCCGCCGAGACGGTCGGAAACCAATTGTTCAGTATTGTTCAGTCCAGGTCACAAACCGGCGGGCGCAACGGAGCGATCCACCAAAAACCATTCGGAAAAGGTGGCTCCCCGACCTGTACGATTTGCGAACCCTTAGATTTGAGTTCTCCCGCGGCGTTCCCGATCGAAAATCAGCCGAATCCCTCTGATCTGTGCTTGAGTACCTCGGTAACCCTCCGGCTAACAGGTTAACGCAGGCTATGTATCTCGTTGGTTCTTCGTGCGTTTAGCTCGGACGAGAACCTGCTGTTTCCCGGTGTTCAGGAGCAGATGGTTCAGTAATTGTTCAGTCGCGTCTGGCACGTATGCCTGAAGCGGCATACACTAGAGGCTTGGGCTGATGGCAAAGGCGACCCACAGCGACACGGAGCCGAAGCCAGTTCGCTGGATCAGCAGCAGCAAGGATGACCTGAGCGCCTTCCCAGAGGACGTCAAGCGGCGGGTCGGTGGTGCGCTCTGGGATGCGCAAGTCGGCCGGAAGGCGCCATTCGTCAAGCCGCTGAAGGGATTTGGCGGCGCGGGCGTGCTGGAGGTCGTGGATGATTTCGACGGCAACACGTACCGGGCTGTCTACACGGTCCGGTTCGCGGGCGTCGTCTACGTCTTGCACGCCTTCCAAAAGAAGTCTCGGAGCGGTATAGCCACGTCGAAGGCGGAGGTGGCGTTAATCGAACGCCGACTGGCACGAGCAAGAGAGGACTACCAGCAATGGCTAAGAAGTCAGTCGCAGTGATCCCAAGTTCGGGCAACGTGTTTGCGGACCTGGGCTTCGCTGAGCCAGAAGAAGAACTCACAAAAGCTCAACTCGCGAGCCACATCCGGCACGTCATCAAGCGCCAGCGCCTGACCCAAGTCGCTGCCGCCGCCCTCATGGGCGTCGACCAGCCGAAAGTCTCCGCTCTTCTCAACGGGCGCCTTGCGAACTTCTCGAGCGAGAGGCTGATGCGCCTGCTGACCGCGCTCGGGCAGGATGTGGAGATTGTCGTCAGGGCGAAGCGGCGTGGCCGCGAACGCGGACGCATTCGGGTCGTCGAAGCCCACGTCTGAGGCCGCGAGGACCCTGCCGTCCATGTCTCCGGAATGAACTGTTCCCCGGTGTGTCCGGAATGGACCCTAGGGAAGTTGGCTCCTCAGGCTGGACTCGAACCAGCAACCCTCCGGTTAACAGACGAAAAAGAGGCGGTTAGCCGCTCTTTGCGCCTCCTTGTATGGCGTTGCCATGCAAGCGTTTCTACCAATCGAATCAATCGCATGAGCGACTTCGCCTGATGCGGCCCGCTGCCGCCGATTGCCCGGGCTTGTTGCAGTCAAAGGGCAAGAAAAGGGCAAACAGTTGGAAGGCTCGCCTAGGAAAGATTGGAGGCGTCGCCCGGGTTTGAACCGGGGTGGAGGTTTTGCAGCTCGACCTGGCGTCTCGAATGTCGAACGAATCTGCGATTTTGCTCAATGAACCAGCACGTCTCATGTTGCTGAGTAGTGTGAAGAGTGCCCGTCAGTGCCGCGATCGCTATAGGTCGGCTATAGCGATCCGGCGACGCGCCAGCGCGGTTCTGGCGGGTCAGATGTCGGCCCAAGCCCCCAAGCTCGACTCAATGCTGGATCGTCCGTCTTGAGTAGTCCTAGCGAGCAGCGCCTGAGTCCGGCGGTGCTCAACTACTGCACGGCTGAAGCTGCACTGCACGCAATGGGTGTTCGAATCTCCTGAAGCGATTGCCACAACGGCAACGGGATCGAAAATACGCTCAGAAACGTCCCAATCACGAACGTCGCAGAGAGACCCACAACCCACCGCTTATTCCATGCGATGTTCGCTGCGGTTTGCGTGGGTCCGGGAATGACGCCCTTGAGTGCGCGAAACAGAAGGACAACCGACAAAAGCGCAAGGTCGGCGGCAAGAAGATGCTCGTGTTTGGGATCAAACGCTGCAAACACCCGCCAGAGCACGATCGACGACGCGAGGCAGACCAACGTGGGCCACGCACGTTTCATGGTTTGCTGTTGCTCTCGGAGCTTTTCTGGATCGAGTTGCCGCCAACCATGCCACCAACCGGCGCCCTCAGGTTTCGGATACATCGCGACCTTCGTTACCCCGTCCCACGCGAGATACAGCGCGAAGATAAAGACGTGCCAGAACGCCACCTGCGCTGCCGGATCGATGCGACAGTTCGCGTCTGAAAAGTCAACGGTGCGCACGAGGATGAAGTAGGTGACCACCATCGCCGTGTCTAGCAGCAACACGACAAAGGCCCACTCGAATAGTTCGTGAACATCCTTCCTGGCGCTAGCGACCTTAGTTCGCGACCACCCGACCCAACTGGCCGCAATCACGAACAACGCGAGGAAGAGATGGGAGTACGCCGGCAGGTAGCGTATGGTGTTTCCCGCTTGAACCAACGCCGCCGTCTGCAGGCCGACTTCCCCAACAGCCAGCGCGAACATGATGCCAACAAATTCGCGTCGAAGATCAGGGCCATTCCCCGGGTTCGCGGCTGCTTTCACAGCCGTGGAGTCGGAGCCTGTCTCAAGCATGCGACTAGCCTTCCATCAAAGCGACCTCGATTGCCTCGGTGACACGAGAGATGTCGTCTACGACTAGTACTTGTTCGTGAGTAAAGGTCCCGTCAAATCGCTCGTGTTCCCACACATGTGCGTCGATCCACACCGCACGAAGTCCTGCGTCTAGGGCTGGCAGGATGTCAGAACGAATGCTGTTGCCGATGGACCACGCGTCTTTCGGCTCGACACGTAGGTCGGCAACGATGCTCAGGAATGCAGTCGGAGGCTTCTCCGAGACAATGCGAATCACGTCGAACAGATCTGCAATGCCACTCCGTTCCACGCGCCGCACTTGAAGGTCGTGATCGCCTTTTGTCAGCAGCGCGAGCTTGACGCCTCGCGCTCGCAGGTTCTGAAGCGCCTCACGCGCACCGACCACGACGAGTGGGTCTTGCTCGAACACAGCTTGCGCCGCCAAGCGAACCCGTTCACGCACATCTGGATTCATAGGAATGCCGCTGTGTCGAGCGACCCCCTCATAAGCCTGCACGCACGAAGTAGGAAAGCGCTCGGTGCTAAATCCAAGGTGGCGGACATTTTCGACGTCGATGCTCCGCTCCAGACGCTCCCATTCGTCTCCATCGAGGCCAGATCGCACCACCTCGGCGCGTGCCTCTTGTCGCGCATGATCGTATAGAGCTTCGGTACTCCACAGCGTATCGTCGCCGTCGAACACCACCGCCGCAGGAAAGGAATTTCCAGATCTCACGACAGGCTCAGGATAGCATCGTCGATCGCTATGTACTTGGAATGGATTCAGCCGCAAGAAACGCCTTCAAGGGAACGCAGGGAATCCCCAAGACGCCAGCGGCGGTACTCATGGACATCTTCGTGGGCGTATCTTTGCTCTCTTGTGTCACGACGCGAGCGTCAACACCCGCAGCGCGAAGCTTCCTGGCAACTGCGAGGACATATGGGTCCGCTTCTTCAACGCCACTCTCCTTCTCAGGGTCTAGGATTGTGGGCACTTCGGCTAACACAGACTTGACGTCGTCGAGATCGCATGTCGCACGAGCATGGGCGGCGGTCGCACTCGCTTTGGTCCATTGGTATTGCTCGTCGGGGTTCTTGAGGTCGGTGTTGCGCTCCAACTCGTCCAACACCTCTGGCGGATATACCAACCTCTGGCCGTTCACGAGTTGAGTCAAGCCAGCAAACGTTTTCTTACGGACAGCAACGGTCACTGCTCGCCTGACTTCGATGATCGAAGACGTATCGATTACCCACACGACACCGGCAAGCGCCATCGTGTGGTTCCGTTACTCTGAAGACACTGCGGCCAGATGATCGAACGCCTCATCTGGAATGTCGAGGTAGGACACCGCCTGGGATCGGCTGATGACCTCCTGCTTTACTCCCTCGACGAACAAACGCGTGCCACGCGCGCCGAACTCGTCTTCGCGAATCGCGAGGCGATTGCGGCCGGTGCCGCCTCCGCCTTCTGGCTTCTTGTCCGCAAGCGGTGGTATTTGGTCATAGAGATCCCAATCAGCAAGCCCCAATTCGATCAAACGGATCGTCGCAGCGCGCAGACTGATGCGGGCGCGAGTGGCAAGTCCAGACGCAATTCCAAGGTCGGTGACGCGCGTCCGCATCGCGTCAGAACCCAGAAAGCGTTCGACCGCGGCACGCGGCAAAAGCACGCTCGCCGCAAAGAGTTCACACCAACGCTCCACCGGGTCTTTCGGTCTCGCATTGACGCGACGCTCGATGCACGCCGAATCGCTGCGAGTGACCAGATGTCCAAGCTCGTGGAACAGCGTAAAGATGCGCGCCTCTTCTCGCCACGCCGAACTGACGGCGATCAGCGGCGCCAGAGGGTGCCACAGCGAAAACCCGTTACACGAGTCCTTGCCGAGCGCGTATAGAAATACGTTCGCACCGAGGCGCTCAACGGCGGAGCGCCAGTGATCGAACGCCTGCGCCGCTGAAGGCCACCGCAGCTGGTCGTCAATCTCGACCTTGAGCAGGGAGCGGACGCCACTGCCTGCAGACTCCGCGTTGTCGGACACTGTGAAGCGAGGCAACTGCGGAAGGTCCCCCAACTCCTCAGACAGCCACCCGAGCATCTCCTGCTGGCGGTGCGCTCGCCGCAGATACTGACGTTCTTTGGGACTAAGAGGTCGAGTGGATTCGCCAGAGATGCTGCGAAAGTGCACCTGAACTGACGGCGTTTGCGGAGGCTCTGGAAGCAAGAAGACAGCGCGCTGACGGTGCAGCTTAGCCGCGAGCTTCTTGAACTGCGTCAAACCGGGCTTCGCCTGCCCGGTCGTCCACATCTCCAGATCGTCGGTGCCGACACCTAGGGCTTCGGCGATCTGGTCGTCGGAATACCCCGATTCATCTAAAGCCCAACGAAGGACTTCCGGTGTGATCGGGACTTCAGTTCGCGGCATCGACGGTTTTTCGGTCCAAGCTGACATTATCGGCGCAAGTCCAAGATTCCAGTATGTTTCTGGGGCATGACAGGTGGGGTCACTCGGGGAAACCGGCGGCGCCGCGAGTCTTTCGAGGCGACGATCCTAGCCGTCCAGCGCCTCTCGCACCGCCGCCTCAGCGATGCTCACCACGCTGGCGTGCAAGCCTCGAATCTCCTCACGATCTGCGGCGCACGTGCGCAATCTCGTCCGAGCAGGCGTCCCGGACTCGATCGCGATGAAGCTCACCGGGCACAAGGCGCGCAGCGTCTTCGACCGGTACGACATCGCCTCGTCGCTCGATCTGAAGGACGCCGCCCGCCAGGGAGTGCACGTCTCGCGCAGAGCCTTCTGACCTAGGAATGACGCGGATCGTGAGGGGCGGGTGGAACCACCCGCGCGAGGTCCTACCCCAATTTGTCCCGTCGGTTCTGCGTCGGCGGCCTAATAATAGCTAGCCATGATCAAGAGTCTCATGCTGGCCCTTGCCTTAACGCTCGGCATCTCAGGCGTCGCTGGCCAGTCAGCGACAACTGTTTTTAGGGGACGACCTTCAGTCAAGATCAGCGAGGGCGGCGTCGAGCGAGCCCCAACACAAGTTACACGCGACCAGGCGATCAACCTTGAGTGCATTAGCCAGATGGGCGGGTCGTTCTATTGGGCCTCCAGAGAGAATGTCGAGCTGACACGGGTGGAATCAGGGTCATTCATCACCTTCAGCGCCAGGAATGGTTCTGGCTATGTAAGAGTGGTCAAGTCGGCAGACAAGGGCGCGGCATCCCTCATGAGTCCCACTGAAGAGCGCTTCGACTACGTTGAACATCTCATCATCGGGTTGCGGAGTGTTACCTACTACGGAACCCGGCAATGACCTCGAACTGGTTCTTCGTTCTCTCGTTGAGGTTCGTTCAAACAGATGCAGTTTCAGGGCGGCTATAGGTACCCGGGCGGTACCGTCTGCCTAGTACTCTCCCTCGGGGCAATTGGCGCCGCAGCCGTCGTGTGGGTTAGAGCTCCTCTGACTTTCTGGCACGGGTTGGGCACCTTGTTGGCTGCGGAGGGCACCGTATTGTGGGCGTCGTCCCTCACCCCAATTGGTCTCACGCCGCCGCCTGCGGGTCTTGCCGCTCGTCTCAAATGGTTCTTCGACCAACAGGGCGGAGTGCCGTTTGGCCTAAACCAACCTATGTTTTTCGCCGGTGTGGTGATCGCAATCGTCGGGACGATCATGGGAAGTTGGAAGTAGTGTCGCCCGTGATGGGCCGACATTAGAACGAAGGAGGGAGGTTCGATGCGAGCACTCATTGTCAGCGCCGTGCTTGTCGGCACCTTCGGATTGTTTGCAGCGACCCACGCCCAGCAGAACTCAAGGGGGCCCACGAGAGCCGGCGACCTCACGCGGACCAGTGCCCTGCCCAGGCCGGGGAATCTCTCGGACGTCCTTGATTGCGCTGGAGCAAATGAGGTGTTTTGGACGACGGCCATGAAAAGTGATCCGAGAGATCCTGAGGCCCATGACGCGAAGCGAAAGGCGGGCTGGTATGCCGCAGTTGCCATGTCGGTGTTTCAGGTCGAGTCTACGAAGGTCATCGACGCGGTGAGGTCAGCTGAACAAGCCCGTAGGGCTGAGGTGTTTGCCTTGGCGCGTCGATGTAGAGAAGCGCCGACCAGTTGGCGCGAATGAAGCTCCGGTTTAGGCCGACCGGGTCTCGACCAGATAGCAGCTGATGCGGTCAATTTGGGAGTCCCCCACATGAAGTCGTCGGTACTTCTTCTGATGTGTTCTATTGCGGCGGCCATGATCCTTGGATGTGGCGCTGCACAGCGTGACCCCGAAGCGGTGACTCAGTTCTTTAGGGCAGCAAAGGTAGGAAATGCGCCGGACGCGGCACTCATGAAGCGGAGGGAAGTAGTGGACACCGACCAGTGGGATCATGTGGCGACTATCCACAGCATGAGCGACGACCTTGAGATCTGCCGGGAGATAGCCGCTCATCTAACCAAGGGTTCCGATCAGTACACGTGCTTACTGCTAAATAAGTAGCGGTCGTCCAAGTGAGCGAGGAGCCTCTCTACTCACCGCACAGGAAGCCTGCGCCACCGCGCGGCGGCGGCGCAGGTGACAACTTCGCGCGATGAGCAATTCGATATCCGAAGCCCCGCGTAGAGTGCTTTACCTAATCCATGCTGCCGACGATCACGCCCTCGCGGCGTTCCTTAGGGACGAGATCGAAGCGCAGACTTCCGATTGGCGCGTTTTCGTCGCGTCGAAAGCGGGGCAAATTCCCACCGGAGCAGACTGGCTGAACGAGATACATCAGAACCTCAGCGCCGCCGATTCGTACCTGCTCTTGTTGACGCCGCGCAGCGTTGAACGACTCTGGGTCTGGTATGAGGCCGGAGCGGCGTGGAAGAGTGGGAAACCTCGACTGCCAGTCGTCGCCGCGGGCCTAGCCCGAGACCAGGTCCCTCTTCCCCTCGGAATCGCCCAGGCTTTGATGCTCGACAAATCGGATGGCGCCAACCAACTGTTCAAAGACCTCGGCGGACATCTCGACTCACCTGATCGTTTCTGCGCTCGTGTGCTGGAACTCGCGAGCAATTCGAGGTCGAAGCTCACGCCGGAACGTCGTCAGGAGATCGAAGAAGCACTCGGGCAACTTGGACCGCCGCCGAAGCTCCTACTTCGTCGGATGCTCGATGTCGGCAGCTTGGCGCTCAACGACATGAAGCTCGCGCTCGATGAGCCGCCGCGGTACGTCTCTGATCCGGTCTCTATCGAGAAGATGATCAAGGTCCTACGGGACCACAGGTTAGTCCAAGGTGATTCTCAAGGTCGGTGGCGCGTCACGCCCGAGCTTGAGGCCGTTCTTCGTCGATACTTCGGACCGCCTCCGCTTGCGTCACAGATGCTTCAGCTGGCCGAGGAACTACGTGCTTGGTCTCAGGGGCAAACCGGCCTGATCGACGCGAACTCTTTTGAGGAGCAATTCAGAGCGAGATTGAACGTGCTTCGAGAAAAGGCCGAACGAGATCATGGCGAGACCGACCCGTGGCTCGACAAGATGCCGAGCGCCGCCGGGGCCGTCAGGACCATCGCCGACGCGCTCGAACGGGTCGCTCGAAGCATTCCCTAGGGGACGGCTTTCACCGCCGGCTCAACTTTGCGGCGCAGAGGTTAACGCTACGGTTAACGCTGCGGTCGGCGCATGGCCGGCCGCAGGAGTCTGCGCGTTATTGCTAAGGAAATTGGAGGCGCTGCCCGGATTTGAACCGGGGGTGGAGGTTTTGCAGACAGGGTCGGCGATCGTCATGTTGTTGACTCGCCTTGCCTTCTGGTCGGCTCTGACTGCTCGTTTTGCCCGGTGTTTGGGCGTTTCTGTTCCCAAGTTGTTCCCAAGTTTCGGCTTGAGCGGCGTTTGTCACTCGGTCCGGACGGAGGGCGCCGGGAGCGCGGCGCCGGACATGTCAGCGGCTGGCGTCCGCTTCGTCACGACGTAGGGACTGGCCGTCCCGTCGAGCTCGGCGCAGATACGCACCATCATGGTATGCAAGTTGTTGGCAGCCCGGTACCAATACTGGAACCGCCCGATATTGACGCTGTAGTCCACGGCGGCGATGGGCGTGCCGCGATCGTGCAAGGCCTTGCCCTGAGGAATCGGGTTTTCGAAAAGCGCGATCCATTCGCCCCACACCTCCATCAGGACCTTGGGGCTGTCGATGAACCCGCGGTTGGGCAGGATGAGGCTCGCGCCGATCTTGTCGAGCTTTGTCGCCAGCCCTTCGCCAAGGCGAAGGGCCTGTAACCTCATCCAACGTCTGCCGTCAACATGGAGTGTCCCTGCAGTTCTTCCGCAAGCAAGTCCCGAAGACTCTGCGCCACACGTTCAGAACGGGCCAACTCGCGTCTCAAGAGCGTGATCGGGCTGCGGTTGAGCGGCTGTTCCGGGTGCACCCTGCGCCCTCGCCCAGTCTTGGTCCGACGGAGCGCAGGAGGACGTCGTGGAGTCTTTCTGACATTTCCGGATTCGCTCGTCAGCGCTCGGCGAAGCGTCACGATCCGCCCTTCACACATGCCCAACGCCCGCGTCACCTCAATGATGGCGGCGATGCTGAGTGGCACTCCATGCCTCACTCGATCTCTCTTGATACCCACAAATGGAAAGGCGGCATGCCGGCAGCGAGGTGGAACGTCACCGGCACGCCGCATTGGCGGCGAGCAAGTAGAACCGCCCGCGCCAATCTGCAAGATCTAGGCGTCGAACAGCGCGACTGACGTGATCTTCGACCGATCCGCCGCGACCTGGAGCGCGTCGCGCATCTTGTCGCCGGCGAAGGTCTGGCCGACCATCGACTTGGCGTCGAACAACCCTTTCTCGATCAGGCGCACGAACCGCGGGATATCCCGCAGGGCCTGCACACCGGCGTAGTTGCCCGGCACGTGCGTGTTGCTGCTGTTCGCCCAGCCGCCGGCCCGGAAGCTGACCATCGGCGCGGCGGCTCCACCGCCGCCCCCG
>JBAUGX010000160.1:0-12599 GCA_049679965.1 Vicinamibacterales bacterium | reverse complement strand
GTGCGGCAGCGGCGGGTGGTGGCGGCGGTCGCGCCGCCGGACCGCCTCCAGGAACCCTGGCTGACTACACGGTCACCGAGATTCCCGGCGTTATCAAGGCTGGACAGAAGTGGCGAGTGCTGTGGACCGACACGGGCAACAACGCCGACTCTCCGATCGGCGTCGCAGACGGCGTCCTGGTCGCGCAGAACAGCAAGAGCCAGGTCCTGAAGGTCGGGTTGAACGGCAAGGTGGAGCTTGTCGCGACCGACACGTACACGGGCGGCGCGCTCGCCATGACCAAGGACGGCAAACTGTACGTCGGCGAGCGGGCGCTCGACCGGGGCATCTGGCAGATTCAGCCGGAGCGCAAGCTGTTCGCCAACAAGAAGGACGGCGAGCCGCTCGAGTGCCTGGGCCAGGGCGTGCTGAACGACATGGTCGCCGACAGCAAGGGCGGCATGTACATGACGATGGGCGGCGTGTACTACACCAATCCGCAGGGCGTGGTGATGGGCCGCTTTGGCGTCACTGGGGGCAACGGGCTCATCCTCGGCAAGGATGACAAGACGTTGTACGTCACGGGCCGGCTGATGGGCGCGATGCCGCCGGCGGACCTCAAGGTCCCGGCCGGCGCGCCGATGCCCACTGGCGGTCTCGTGGCATTCGATGTCCAGCCTGATGGGTCGCTGACCAACGAGCGGCAATTCACCTGGGCCGGCGGCGACGGCACCGCGATAGACGAAGCCGGGCGGATCTACACGACCGGCAACGGCGGCACGTGGGTGATCGGCACGAAGGGCGAACTGCTCGGATTCATCCCGGGACCGCGCGGCATGATCAGCGTGGCGTTCGGCGGTCCGAACAAGAAGACGCTCTTCGGCGTCTCGATCAACCCCGTGCACATCTTCGCGATCGACATGATCGCGGAGGGCATCAAGAACCGGCCCAAGTAGCTCGCGCGTTCCTTCCAACCTCTGCAGCCCAACTTTGCCATCGTTGACCACGGGGCAAGGTTGGGCTCCTCTACGACGGCCCATGCCGAGGCACCCCTACTGCGGACGCCTGAACAATCCTCCATAGACGGCTTTCCCGAGGACGTGTCCCTGCATCGCTTTGAAGACGTTCGCGCGCGTCTCGAAGGCGTCCGCAGTCGGCGAGACATCGAGCCTGGTGTCCAACGCAAACAGCTCGAACATGTAATGATGCAGCGGGCCGGTCGCCGGTGCGCCAGGACCGCGATAGACCGGACCGGTCGCGCTGACTTGATAGCTGCCGTCCGCGAGCTGCGAGCCTCTGGGAACCCCTTCGGGCAAGCCGGTCGCGGTCGCCGGGATGTTCCACACGACCCAGTGGGCCTGATCCTCTGTTGTCCGGTTGCGCGCCACATCCATGTCGCGCATGTTGAGCACGAAGGATTGCGTCCCGGCGGGCGGATTGGCCCAGCTCATCGCTGGCGACGTCCCTTCGCCCGGCGCCGCACCTGGAGCCGCCTGGCTGAACTTGACGGGAATCTGGCCGCCGTCGGGGAACGCCGGGATGGTGAGCGTCATGGCAGGACCACCGGCAGGCGGTGCACCAGCCCGCTGTCCACCCCGGTCTTGAGCCACGATGGGCATCGCGATGAGCACGACGAGCACCGAAACGACAAACCAGTACCTTGTCCACATGTTATATCTCCTGAACTTGGATGCCGCCAACATCCGTGTTCATCTTCGCACGGCCAAGGAGCTTCGCGGCCACCGAGCGCTGCTTCTCGATCTGGAGTATCCATTCCCGCTCCCCACGCTCCTCTTCGGAAGCGCTCGAGCCGAGCATGTAGGGGCGTCCCTCCCACTCCACAGAGGAATACCAACCCCAGTCTTCCGCACTTGGCTCGGAAATCTTGACGTCCGGGAGTGCGCATTCCCGGAGCCACAAGAGAAGCGATTCGCCGGGAATCGGGTTGATCGGATTGGGCCGCTCCTTCGAGACATCGAAGGTGGCCGTTGTGAAACGGATTACGCGCGCCCTACGTTCGAGAACCCGTCTAAGCCATACGCGAAGGTTCCTGGGCGCCTCGGTTTTCCGGACGGTCATGACGCCAGGTGACGAGCAAGACAGCGGGAAGAGCGAAAGCGATACTGCCAATCAGCGAGAGCACCACGAACCAGGCCCAGTGGACCCGGCTCACCTTCCAACGGGCCAGAAGGTATGCGAGGACGCCTGTCAGGACGAGCGCCTCTACGACAAACGCTGTCGCAACGGGGTTCGCCATGGTCGCGGCCATGACGTCAGGCTGACGCAGGACGCTGTACAGGAACACGCCGTTGATCCCGAGGAATCCGCAGGCTGCCAGCACGGTCAACCAGAAGCGTTCTCGTCCGGTGTATTCCACTTCCGTTCTCCCTAATGCGCTATGCGTGCGCCAGGATTTCCCCGTGGGGCACCATGAAGAAGGCGTCCGGCTGCCTCGCCCACGCGCGAAACGCCCCAGCGATAGCGCCGAGCTCTTCGCGCGTGGAGAGCCCGTAGGCAACGGCTTGCTCGCCGAGCGACGACAGCTCGCAGCGGTCGGCCCATAGGCTGCCCCACCATTCGCAGGATTGCGGATCGGCGTACGTCCAGTTGGAGCTGGTGGCCTGCACGTCCCTGAATCCCGCGTCGAGCGCCCATCCCTTGAGGAAGCGTCCAGCATCCGGCTCGCCTGCGTTTCTGCGCGCGACGGCGCGGTACACCTCGAGCCAGCGGGTGAGCAACGGGTCGGGCGGCGCCCACGCGAAGCGCGCGTAGTCGCTGTCGCGCGCGGCGAGCAGGCCACCTGGCCGCAGCACGCGCCGCATCCCGGCGAGCGCGCGTACCGGGTCGCTCAGGTGTTGCAGAAGCTGATGCGCGTGCACGACGTCGAACGACGCGTCTGGAAACGGCAGCGCGTACACGTCGCCGACACGCAGATCGATCGACACGTCTTGAGCGCTGGCGCGGGCGCTCGCCTGCGCGAGCACTTCGGCGGCGCGGTCGATGCCGACGACACGACCCGGCGCCACCCGGCGCGCGAGATCCACCGTGATGGTGCCCGGTCCGCAGCCCACGTCGAGGAGATCGAGCCCAGGTCGAAGGGAGGCCAGGAGGTAGCCGGCCGAGTTCTCCGCCGTGCGCCACGTGTGGCTGCGCAGCACCGCTTCGTGATGCCCGTGGGTATAGACTTCGTGTGTCATCGACGAGGGGATTCAGCCGACGTGTCGAGCCGGGGAGGACGTTGCTGTCGTCAAATCGGCTCGCCAATCAATCATCAATCATCAATCATCAATCAGCAATTCAGAGATCCGTCCTACGGTCTCCATCCATCCGGGAGCTTCAGCTCGTTGGCCTTCTCCGGCGCGTGCTCCATCTCGGTCCCGGTGTGCCACGGCGGAATCGGTCCCTTGTCGGGCGGGTAGAGCGACTCCATCGGCTTCCACACTTTGTCCACCTTGTCGGTGAACAGGTCGCCAATCAGGATGTCGGTCACCGTGTTGCGCAGCTCGGGGTAGCTCTGGACGAACTTGCCAAAATTGAACCCCGCATAGTACTCGCAGACGAGACGCCGCATGCGGTCCACGCCGTCGTTGAATGCCGGTCCCCACGCGCCGAGTTGCGCGGCCGAGGTATCGCCCTTGGCCAGGCCAGCGACGATGGCGTCGGCGGCGAGCTCGCCAGACTTGAGCGCCAGCAGGACGCCGGAGGAGTAGAGCGGATCGAGAAAGCCCCAGGCGTCGCCGATCATCACCCAGCCGTCCCCGGACACCTTCGTGGCACGGTACGAATAGTCCTTCGTGGCGAAGTATCCGGCGACGCGACGGGCGGACGAGGTGCGCTCCTTGACGGCGGCACACGCCTCCACTTCTTCCAGGTAAGTCTGTTCGTAGTTGCCGGGATTGTCGCGGTTCTTGAACAGGTAGTCGAACGGCGACACGACGCCGACGCTGACGATGTTGTTGTGGAGCGGGATGTACCAGAACCAGCCGTTCCCGCTCGCCGTCTGGATGACCATCGTCGCGCCTTCGTCGCGGCCGGTATCGCGATAGGCGCCTTCCCAGTAGGTCCAGATCGCGCCTTTGTTGAGGATGGGATCCCAGACCCGCAGCCGCAGCCGATTCTGGATGAGCCCGTTCTGGCCGCTCGCGTCCACCACGACCTTCGCGTGCACGTCGCGAATCGTGCCGTCAGCCTCGCGAACCCGTACGCCAATCGCGCGGTCGCCTGCGAAGATCACGTCGAGCACGCGCACGCCCTCGTGCGCGATGGCGCCGTGCTCGCGCGCGTTCTCGAGCATCATCTGATCGAACTCGCTGCGGACGACCTGCCAGGTCTGCGAGCACTCGTGGGGCTTGTTGTCCCAGAAATAGAAGGGCGCCGAGAGCCGCCCGCTCGCGCCCACGAACTGCACGCTGTATTTCTTGACGAAGGGGCTCTGCTGCATCTTCGGCAGCATGTTGAGCCGCTTGAGCACCCAGTAGGTTTCGGGGATGAGCGATTCGCCGATGTGAAAGCGCGGAAACCGCTCCCGCTCGAAGAGCTCGACCTTCACGCCCTGCTGGGCAAGCAGTGTGGACACGGTCGAGCCCGCCGGTCCTCCGCCGATGACAACGACATCCGGATTCATACGATAGGTTATTCAATCACGAAACGCCGGGCCTTCATCTCGAACCGTGGGAGGCTGCCGGCTGGGGCCACGTGAATCGGCACGGTGAGGCCGAGCGCATCGCGCAGCCGCTGCGCCAGTCTGATGACGATGGGCGCCGGGTCGACCGATCCGGGCACCTCGATCTCGAGTGAGAGCGCGCGCATCGAGGCCTGCCGCGAGATGGTGGACCGGAATTCCAGGACCTCTTCAAACTGGCGCACCACGGACTCAATCGCAGACGGATAGACGTTGACGCCGCGGACGTTGATCATGTCGTCGGTTCGCGTCAGGATGCCCCCTTCGAGGCGGGCCAGCGTGCGGCCGCACGCACAGGGCTCGAGCCGCCGGACGACCACGTCGCCCGTGCGATACCGGATGACGGGGCTGGCCGATCGGCCGAGGTTCGTGATGACCAGCTCGCCGGGTTGACCATCGGGTACGGCCTCGAGCGTGGCGGAGTCGAGCACCTCGCAGATGTACTCAGGCTCGTTGAGATGCAGAAACCCCGGCCCCTCCCAGCACTCGAAGCTGACCGGCCCCACCTCGGTCAACCCGTGATGGTCGATGACGCGGGCGCCCCAGTTCCGCTCGATCCGCTCGCGCGTGGCGGGGATGCTGCCGCCCGGCTCGCCGGCGACGACAATCGTGCGGACGCTCGACTCGGCCAGCGGGCGGGCGCCCTGCCGCTGCTCGGCCACCTCGGCCAGCCGCAGCGCGTAGGTGGGGGTGCAGACCACCACGGTGGGAGCAATCGTGTCCACGAGGGCGAGGCGCTGCTGGCTCGACATCCCGCCGGCCGGCACCGCGTGCGCCCCTATTTGCCACGCGGCATCAAACGCAGTCCAGAAGCCCAGGAAAGGCCCGAAGGAAAACGCAAAGAGGATCCGGTCGGCAGTGGCGACCCGCGCGCCACGGTAGACGGCCTTCCAGCAATCGACCATCCACTGCCAGCTGTCGTTGGTATCGAGCCACTTGAGCGGGCGGCCGGTTGTGGACGACGTCTGGTTGTAGCGCGTGTAGCGCTCGACGGGTTCGGTCAAGACCGTGCCCCAGGGCGGAGCGGCTTGCTGGTCGGCGACGAGCTCGGCCTTCGTGGTGAAGGGCAGCGCTCGCAATCCGTCAGGGAACGGCAGCGCGTCGAGCGCCGCGCGGCCCAGGCCGGCGTCGTCAAACTTGCGCGTGTAGAACACGTTTCGGCCGTGAATGGCGCCGAGCAGCTCTTTGAGACGACGGCTCTGGTGCGCAGCCAGCGCCGAGCGATCCAATCGCTCTGTGGGCGGGACGCCACTCGACGCCGTCGTCTTCCCGCCGGGACCGGGCGCGGCTGCCGTCACGGTCGACAGCCCTGAAAAACGCCGGTCGATGCCCGATGGTTGAGCAACGTCAAGGTGCGCTAGGTGTAGCGAATGCCCGCGTGCTGCGGCAGGAAGAAGCGCGGGAGCAGCGAGTCGATGCGGAGCAGTCCCGGTCGGGTCAGGGAAACCGCTGCGTCGCTCGCGTCGACGAGATAGCCCTCGGCCTTGAGCGAGGCGAACTGGTCGCGAAACCGATCGAGAATGGTCACGCCGTACTTGTCCTTGAAGTAGCGCGGCTTGATGGAGCCGAGCTTGAGCTGCAGCACGAGTTCCCGGATAAGACGCTCGTCGGCCGTCGGACGGTACGCCCGGTGGAGCGGGAGGTCGCCGCGCTCGATGGCCGCGCTGTAGGCTTCCCACGTGTCCAGATTCTGCATGTGGACGCCATTGACGTGGCCGAAGGAGGCGACGCCGAGGCCGGCCATGTCGGCACCCTGCCAGAGCCGGTCGCGGTAGACGAACTTCGTCCGGCTGGGATCCCTGACGGCGGTATAGGCGCTGCCGACGTGATAGCCGGCGCGCTCGAGCGCCTCGAACGCCTCCTGCACCCAGCGCCGCTTGGTGCTCCAGTTGGCCACCGGCGCGCTGAAGAGATTGGTGCCCTTGAGCAGATCCTTGCTGATCGTCGTGTTGTAGGGGAGCTCCATCTGATAGATGGTGATGCTGTCGGGCTGCAGATCGATCGTCTTCTGCACCGACGTCTGCCAGTTGGCGTCGGTCTCCCCGAGCATGCCCGCGATGAGATCGATATTGATCTGTGGAAACGCCAGCGCGCGCGCGGCCCGATACGCCGTGAGGATTTCGGGTGAGCGGTGCGCGCGGCCATTGAGCTCGAGGATGCGGTCGTCGAAGTTCTCGATCCCGAGGCTGATCCTCGTGATGCCGAGACGCCGGATGACGGCCAGCTTGGCTTCGGTCAATGTGCCGGGCTCGCACTCGAAGGTGACCTCCTCGGCACGCGTCCAGGGCGTGACGGCCGTCAGGCGCTTGACGAGCCCTTCGAGCTGCTGTGTCGAGAGAAACGACGGCGTCCCGCCACCGAAGTACACGAAATTGAGGTCGCGACCTGCGATGGCCGGCTGCTCGGCATAGAGCTCCCATTCGCGCGCGAGCACGTCGAGGTACTGGCCGACTTCCTGGGCGTTCTTGTCGGTATACACGCGGAAATAGCAGAAGTGGCAGCGCTTCCGGCAAAAGGGAATGTGCAGGTAGAGCCCGAGCGGAACCGGCGTGGGTCCGGCAGGGGTGCGAAGCGCGGCCAACGCGTCGCGACCGACCGCCTCTTCCGTCCAGACGGAGAAGGGGGGGTAGTTGGCGACGAAATAGCTGCCGACTTCGGTCTGTTCGGCGATTGCGAGGTTGTTCCTGTCGGTCACTGAATATTGATTCTATCCGAAACAGTAGAGCCGGCCATCCTGCGAGCCGACGACCACGCGGCCGACCGCGATGGCAGGGGAGGCCGTGATCGGCGCGCCGGCGTCGAACTCCCATAGCTTCTCGCCCGTCGCCGCGTCGAGCACGTAGAGATGGCCGTCGCTCGATCCGACGTACACGCGGCCGCTGGCGATGGCCGGCGACGAGTCGATGCGCGCCCGCGAGGCAAACGTCCAGACGGCCTTGCCGGTCTTGCCGTCGAGCGCGTGCACGAGCTTGTCGCGCCCGCCCAGAATCACGCGGCCGCCTGTCACGGCGGCAGACGAGTAGAAGGGAAACTCGCGGCCGGGATTGCTGTAGTGCCAGAGGATCTTCCGCGCCGACAGGTCGATCGCGAGCACCTCGTAGTTGAACGTGCCGAAGTACGCCCGATTGCCGTCAAGCACCGGCGAGGCGCCGGTGTACGCGCCGGTCGGAATCTGGAAGAGCACCCGGCCGTCGGCGACCCGCACGGCCCGGAAGTTCTCGTCGCAGCCGGTGATGTACGCGACGCCGTTCTGCACGGCCGGTGTGGCGTGGACGGGCCCGTTGGTCTGCAGCTTCCACCGGATCTTCCCGGTGCGCGCCTCGAAGGCGTAGAGGTGCGTGTCGTACGAGCCGATGAGGACGAGATCGCCCACGATTGTTGGCGACGACTTGACCTCGCCGTTTGTCTTGAACGTCCACAGCCGGCTGCCATCGCGAACACTCACGGCGTGGATCGTGCCGGTGAGATCGCCAAAGAAGACGGCGCCAAGGGCGACGGCGGGCGAGGATTCGCCGATCGCTCCGCCGGTCGCGTACTTCCAGCGCAGCTTGCCCGATGCGAGGTCGAGGGCCAGCAAATCTCCGTTTGCCGATCCGACGTACACGGATCCATCTGCAATCGCCGCCGACGATTCGATCGCGTCGCCCGCTTCGTACGTCCACTTCACCGTGAGGGCGGCCGGCAGCGCGACCGCGGCGACGCCGTTCAGCTGCTGATTGCCGCGGAACTGACTCCAGCCAGGGTCGGGCGCCTGCGCGAGGAGGGTCGTCGAGAAGAGTGAGATCGTGAAGCCGAGTCCTAAACCACGAAGGCCACGAAGATCGCGAAGATTTCCTGTCACCTTCCTTCGTGTTCTTCGTGACATCGTGGTTACGCAGTCCATCTACCGGCCGGCCTCGGCCAGCGCGAAGAGCTGATTGCGGTTGTTCACGAACAGGGCGCCGTGCGCCGGCACGAGCGTCCCGTAGACGGCGCTTCCCATGTTGATCTCGGCCAGCACCTTCTTCTGCCTGCCCGCCTGCAGGACGATGATGTCGCCGTCTTCGTCGCCGAGATACACCTTGCCGTCGACCACGAGCGTGGAGCCCCAGACGGCGGCCAGCACGTCGTGCACCCAGAGCTCCTGGCCGGTTTTCGCATCGAGACAATGCAGAAAGCCGCTGAAGTCCGGGATGTAGAGCAGGCCGTCCGCAATCGAGACGGTCGAAATCGAGCGTCGGATCCTGTCGAAATGCCACACGCGGCCCGTCTGCGTGATGTCGCCGCGCTTGGTCGCGTCGATGGCGTAGAGGTGGCCGACACCTTCGCCGTGCTCGGGGTCCTGCCCGTTGGCGATGTAGACCCGGTCTTCGTAGATGACCGGTGTCGAGATGATTTCGTTGCGCGTCTTCGGCCAGACCGAGTCCCTGGGGTTGGTGTCGAACTCCCAGAGCTTCTTGCCGGTCAGCACCTCGTAGCCGCGCACCCAGCCGTCGCCCTGGGCGCTCACCACCTGATCGACGCCGCCGATGCGGCCCACCGAGGGCGGGGACCACTGGCCGTGCAGGATGCGGTCGTCGACCGAATTGTCCTCCCACACGAGCTTGCCGGTGTTCTTGCTAACCGCGACGATCGCGGGCGCCTTGGGCGAGGGGATGTTGACGTGGCCTTCGTCCTGCCCGTTCGACGTGCTCACGAAAATCAGATCGCCAAAGACGACCGGCGACGAATTCGACAGGTTGTGCGGGTACGACCCGACTTCTTCAATCATGTCGAAGGACCAGATGACGTCGGCGTCGTACTGGCCGGTGAGCTTCTCGTCGGTCACGCCGTCGTTTCTGCCGTCGCGGAAGCCGTTGATGTCGAGACACAGCACCACGCCGCGATTGCTCACGTAGTACAACCGCGTGCCTTCGACGAGGGGAGAACTCGCGACGCCCTGATACGGCCAGTCGTTGGCGCGGCCCGCCGCGAGTTTTTCGTGCGTCTGCTGCCAGAGGAACTCGCCGGTCGTCTCGCGGAACGCCATCAGCACGCCGCGGTCGCCCCCTTGCGCGCGATCGCGCGGGCTTTCGTTGTTCGTCCCGACGAAGACCATGCCGCCGGCCACGACCGGGTTGCCGTAGGACTGCGACCCGAGGTCGGCGACCCACTTCACGTTCTTCTTCGTCTTGACGTCCCACTCGACGGGCAGGCCCTTCATGTTCGAGACCATGTTGCGATCGGGCGTGCCGCCCCACATCGGCCAGTCGCCGCTCGGCCCGGGGTCGGACGCGACCACGCGAGCTGGACGAGCGCTTGCCAGCACGAGCAAGGCCAGCAGGAACCAGATACGCGAGCGTCGAGACATTCCGTGTGAATGAATATTCATGATGTCAGGCCTGCAACCTACGTCTTCGCTTTCGCTGTCTTCAAGAATAGCCACAGAGTCACCGAGTCACAGAGGCGCTCGATCCTGACACTCGGCCTGCTTCGCAGGCCGACCGCATCGAGCGCGATATCCCGCTGAATACTCTCTTCTCCGTGCCCCAGTGGCTCTGTGGTTCAACTCTTCGTGTGCTTCGTGTGCTTCGTGTCTTCGTGGCTAATTGGCCGTGATCTTCAGGTTATCGAGATACGCCCCGAATTGCGCGAAGGCGAACACGCCGGGCGCGCCCTGGCGATTGCCGATCGGATCCGTCTTGTCGATCTGCCACTGCGCCGGCTCGGCCTCGCCGGTCGGCCACGCTTTGCCGCGCGCCCGCACCTGGCCATTCGGCAGGTTCTCGACACGGAGCTTGAGGTGATACCACGCGTCCGCCTTCCACGCGAACGGCACTTCGACGGTCCGCTGGGTCTCCGGCTCCCAGGGCTCGAGCTTGAGCTGCTGGCTGTTGCCGTACAGCACGAGCGAATAGCGCTGCGCCGTAATCCCGATGTCGCCCATCTGGCGCCGCCTGGTCGCGACGCGAACGTCGGCTTCGATCGTGTAGTGGGACCAGTCCACCGGTCCGACGAACATCCGCCCGCGCTGGAAGATGGTTTCGTCGGGGGCCTTCTGCAGCACCTTCTGGCCGTCGAGCGTCACGACGGTGTACTTGCCGGCCGTGGCGTTGACCCAGCCCGGAGGCACGGCGCCGTCCGCGAACGTGTCGAACGTCTCGTTCCATGGCAGCGGGCGCACGATCCGCGCGCGCGCCTCGCCGGTGAGCGCACCGACGGTCGCTCTGATGGTACCGGCCTGGCCGTCCGGATCAGCGTCCGCCGTGAACGTCCCGTTGGCGACCGTGCCCTTGAGGCCCTGGATCGTCCACGTGGCCGCGGTGTCTTCCCGCAGGAATCGGCCCTTCGCGTCGAACAGCCTCGCGTGCAGCGCAACCGCCTGGCCCGGCTTCAGCACGAGCTCGGTCGGCGCGACCTGCACCCAGGCCGGCGCGCCGTCGCCTGGTTCGACCGGCGTGTTGACGGCCAGACCGGTGACGGCCTTTGCGGCCCTCGGCCCGATGGCGTAGACGGCGTCGCTCGACACGAAGAAGATGCGGCCTCGCGACACGGCGGCGCCGGCCAGAATCGGCTCGGGTGTGCCGTCGGCCTGCTGCACGCTGTTCTTGCTGATCGGCAGCTCGACGTCGCTGAGGATCTCGGCCCGGGCCGCGCCGGGCCGGATGATGAAGAACTTGCCGCTCTCGGTGCCGACGTACAGCTTGCCGTCGGCCAGCACGAGCGGCGCTTTCTGCACCGTCCCGAGCGCCTGACGCCACAGCTCGCGCCCCGTCTCGACGTCGTACGCCTTCAGACGCGATCCGCTGTCCACCTGGTAGACGCGGTCGCCGTCGAGGACGGGCGACGAGAAACCGAACTGATCACCCTTGGCGGCCCACTTCGTCGTCTTGATGTCGCCGGTCTGCGAGCCGTCGATGGCGCCAATCATCCCGAGCTCGCTCGTGTCGAGGTTCTCGTCGCCGTGCGACACGATGACGCTCGTGCCCTTGACGACCACGCCCGTGTTGATGGCGCGCTTGGCCGCGACGAAGCTCCAGACCTTCTCGCCCGTCTGCGGCTTGATGGCGTGGATGGCACCGTCGCCCAGGCCCACAATCAGCAGCCGCAAGCCGTTAATCGTCGCAATCAGCGGCGAGGCATAGGCGGTGTCGTACGGACGGCCGCCGGGATTCGAGACGTACACCGTCTCGCCCGTGCGTTTGTTCAGCGCCACCAGGCGATGCGCGCGGTTGGCGGAGGCGCCCCAGCTCGAAATGGCGGCGCTGACGATCACCAGATCCCCGTCAACGAGCGGCGACATTGTCCGGCCGCCATGCGTGGTGAAGGCGGCCCACTCTTCGCCAAACGATCGGCTCCAGAGGAGCTTGCCGTCCTTGCTGAGCGCGATGGCTTCGGCGCCGCCGGTTAGCGCATAGATGTTGCCGGTCTCGGGATCGACGGCGGGGGAGGCCCAGCCCACGCGGTGCGTGGGCACGTCGCTCTGAAAGATATTGGTCTTGAATTCCCAGACCACGCGGCCCGTGTCGGCGTCGAGCGCCATCACGCGCTCCTGGAGGGCGGGACCGCTGCCCGACGGATTCTGCACGTAGACGCGGTTGCCCATGACGATGGGCGCCGAGCGCCCGCCGTACGGCGCCCGCCAGAGCTGGTTCTGGCCGTTGAGAGTCCACCGCTCGGGGAGGGCCGTCTCGGTCGAAATGCCGTCGCGATTGGGGCCGCGCGCCTCCGGCCAGTCGCCGAGAGCGACCTGGCGTCCGGCGACTCCACTCGGGGCGGGCCCTGGCAGTTGGGCCGACGCGAAGGTGCCGAGACCGACGACGCAGGCAATCATGAGGGAGAAGGGTTTGAGCATATTTACCGTTCCGCTCCGCAACGTACCGAAGGCCACAAAGCCGACTGGTTCAGTATCGTGACGGTTTTCCACTGGTAACTCAAGTCGATGGCACTCTTTTTCATAACCCGACGGTCCGGCTAAAGC
>JBAUGX010000159.1:0-24545 GCA_049679965.1 Vicinamibacterales bacterium | reverse complement strand
GGGCGATACAACGCGCGCGTTCTGTACTGGGCCGGCGCGCAGCCGCGATGGATCGATACCGACGCGGCCACGCCGCAATGGACCAACACCGGCGCGCGGGACGCGGCCGTCGCGGCTCGGGCCCGTGTCTACTCGAACGCGGTACTCCTGCCCACGGGGCAGGTGTGCGCCGTTGGCGGCGTGGCCGCCGTCAACCCAGAGGATCCGGTGAACCAGGTAGAGCGGTACACACCGGACATCGACTGGACGACCGGAGCTTATGGCAGCGGCGGCGGCACCTGGAGCCTCGACCCGGCCGCCTCGATTCACACCCGCAACTACCACTCGACTGCGCTGCTCTTGCCCAATGGCAAAGTGTGGGTGGCCGGAGGCAATACTAACGCGCAATCCGGCGACCCGGCGACGGTAGGGATCCTCCGGATCGAGCTCTACGAGCCGCCCTACATCGCTGTGGCCAACCGGATCACCATCCAGGCGGCTCCGGCGGTACTGGCCTACGGCCAAGAGTTCGACATACAGCTCGACCGAGCCGTCTCAAACGTGGCCCGCGCGGCGCTCATCCGGGCCGGGTCGGTGACGCACGCGACCAACAACGATCAGCGGTACGTGGGCCTTCGCGTGGTGGCCGCGGGCGGCAACACGATGAGGCTGGCGGCGCCGGCCAGCGGGACCGTGGCACCGCCCGGGTACTACATGCTATGGGTCGTCGACACCGCGGGGAACCCGTCGCAGACGGCCCGCTTCGTTCGCGTGGCGCACCTGTCCTGCCGTGTCATCGCGGATCGCAGCACCTTTTCGGCAGAGGAGGTGCAGGCGCTGGGCGGCGGGGCCAACGCGACGTTCCCGTCGGCGCTCTACGTGGACTTCGACGGATTCCTGTCCAGTGAACTCGTCGGCACGCCGAGCGCCACCCTCGAATGGGCCGGCGGCGGGGCGGTGCCGGCCAACCAGGTGCGGCTGCAGTTTACTGGGCGGTTCACCGAGACCGACCCGCCACACCCGGATGTGCCAACCCGCATCACGTTCGCCTTCGACGCCATCTTCGAGACGATGGGCGCCTTTGCCGGCTGGCTGGACCGCCGGAGCGTCGTGGTCAGGTTCACGCTGGGGGCACGGAGCTGCGCCACGCAGCTCGAGCTGACCAAGTCGCCCAACCCCTACATGATCGACATCGACCCGGTGCAGCGCAACGCCAGCTGGCTGTCCACCGACGTGCGCGTCTTCAAGGTGCGTCCCAACCAGACGCGCCTCGGCGCCACGCTGTCGATGGGACCGACCGGCCCCTGGGACTATCTGCGGGCCGTGCTGGACCGCCTGCGGGTCGGCTCGGAAAGCTACGAGTCGATTGCGGCCAGCGGTGCAGACACGACACTCGACGGCGCGTATATGAGCGGCACGCCGCCGCTTCCCACCTTCAATTTCGCCGTCGCGCGGATGCGCTATCGAGCCACTACCACCGTGGCGCAGGACGTACGCTGCTTCTTCCGGCTCTGCAACGTGGCGGCGACCGGGTTGGAGTTCGACACCAGCACGGTGTATCGCAGCACGCCAGGTCCCGATCCCGTGCCGCTGCTGGGCGTCTCCGGCGGCCAGATCGTCAGCATCCCCTTCTTCTTCGCTCAGCGGCAGTCCTCGGTCACCGGCCAGCCGGGCGCCGGCCCGATGGCTGGACAGGTGCTCGACGCCGCCTATGACACCCAGAACATCACGCCGGCCTCCTCGGGCGCCGAGGTGACGGCCTACTTCGGGTGCTACCTCGACATCAACACGCCGACCAAGCGGTTCCCGATAGCGCCGACCGACGATGGCCCGTTCCCCGACGCGTCCTCGCTGCCGATTCGTGACCTGCTGCGCGGCTGGCACAACTGCCTGGTCGCTGAAATCCTGTTTGCGCCCGATCCCACGCGGGCGGGCGCCGGGCCGTCCGATAGCGACAACCTCGCGCAGCGAAACCTGGCGATCGTCGGTGTGGAGAACCCGGGCCTGTCGGTGTCACGCACGGCCATGCATACCTTCGAGGTGGTGCCGTCGGCCATCGCAAAGGACGAACGCGTGGTCAATCCAACCCGCCCGTCCAACGCCGTCGGCGCGCTGGCGGCGGTGCGCGCGGCGGCCTATCCGGACGAGCTCTTCTTCGACTGGCACAACCTGCCGCGCGAGACGATGGTCACACTTTATCTGTCGGATCTGGACACGGCCGACATCCAAGCCATGCTGGTAAGTCGTATCAGCCCGCCGGTGTTCACCGTGTTGGACTCCAGGACCATACGGTTCCGCGTCGGCGACTGCGCTTGGCTGCCGCTGCCGGGAGGCCGCCCCACGCGGATCCCGGCGCTGCTGTCGGTGGCCCTGCCGGACGGCATCATCGAAGGCCAGGTGTACCGGGCAGCGGTGCGGCAGGTGAACGGGCGTACCGGACGAATCGTGGGCAGCTTCACGCTGGAAATGCCCGTATCGAAGTCGTCCTTCCTGCGACCCGAGGCCGAACGGCAGCTGTCCTTCATGGGACACTTGGCCGGAACGCTGGCTCCAGGGGACCGGTGGCGCCCACTCATCGAACGCCTCGTCCAGCACTTGGCGTCGAAGGTGGACGCCCTGGGCGGTCGTTCGAGGGACGTGGAGCCGAACCCCGATGGCACGGGCCAGCCCTACCATCCCGTTCCGTGGCAACCGGGGGATCCCTTCCCCATCGGGGGCTTCGGGTCGGGCAAGCGTGGCGGCACTCCCGGTTCCATGACGTGCCCGTCGTGGCCAGGGTGGCTGGTAGCCGCAGCCGTCGCGGTCGGGCTGGCGGTGGCCGCGTTGTCGCCACCGGCGGTATGGCTGACCGTTGCCGTGCTGGCCATGCTCGTGGTGGCGTTTGCCGGGGCCTACTGGGCGCGGCGCTGCAGCTGCTTTACGTGTCGACTACTCAGCCACCTGGTGTTGGGGGCGGCCCTGGCCTCCGGCGTCATCGCTTGGGCGGCCGCGCTGGGCGTGCCCGTGCGCATGACGGTGCTCGGGCTGGCCGGTCTGCTGGCTGCGGGCGGCATCGTGGTGTGGTGGCTGCATGGCTGTCAGTCAGACAACTGCCACGAACCGTAGAGGAAGCGTGATGCCCCGTCGATATCCCAGCCATCGGGTTATCGAGTTGTCGTGTCAGTGCTTGTGGGGGCACCGTACGGTTCAACGCGACGATCGCCTGTGTCTTGCGGAGCCGGCGGGCGGGCCGGACCTGGTCCGACTCGCCGCCGAGAGATCGTGTTTGGGGCGCGACTCACGGGGTGGCATTGGCAGGCCGATATCTGTGCTGCTCGACGGGGAACGTGAGTTGGGTAACCTCGGGTAGGCCGCGCAGGCGCGCGAGCTCGGCCGTCAGCAGGAGATCCTTGGTGACAAGGCGCTGATTCTCGCGCTTGAGCACGGGGTTGATCTGCCGCAGGGTGTTGACGTCGCGTTCCTCAGCCATGGCCACCGCGACGGGGCGCAGTAGATCATCACTGGCGATCCGAGCCAAGCGAAGAACTGCGCGAACCGCGGGGCGTCAGCGGCATCCGGCGACCAGGGCGCTGCGGTCGAGGAACAAATCGAGCTCGCCGACGGTAATTGTCATCGGGCCGGCGGTCTCTACATGCCGCAGCGCCGCGACCCGCCGGCGCTCCAGCCGCTTCACATACAGACAGTGGCCAGTGCCATCGAAGTGCAGCCGTGGTCCGCAAATATTACCTCCGCCCTGACGTTGCCCCCGGTTTCAGACGGTGCGTCAGCGATCCGGGAGCGGCACGCTCCCCCCTCAGCACCTGGGACCAGTATTAGCGCTGCCCGGAAAGACGTCCTCCACCAGGTGCGCCGCCAGCTCGGTCATCCGCCGGCCGCCGCAGCTCGGACAAAAGCCCCCCCTTGCACGAGAACGCGACGAGCCGATCCATGCCTCACGCCGCGCAACGGAACCGCGCGAAGCCGCCGGCCAGATACCCGCACCGGAGAAAGCCGCGAAACTCCTCCTCCACGAACCGCGGGAGCCCGTCGCCGCCGCGCAGGCTCGCAGCCTCCACGCGGAACGTCTCAAGATGATCCCGCACAATCTGATGAAGGACGCTGGCGGTGGGATCGCGCGGCGCGTACGCGTTCGAGAGCGGGGCCACGGCCGACCCGCAGGCGGGTCGCGTGCCATCAGACGGCGCCCGTCAATCGGCCGGAAATCGAGCGACGACGTCGACCAACACCAGATCTCGCCAACTGTGGTTGCCATCGACGTGACGGCAGTTGGCGGCTGTGAAAGGGCTACGGGACCAGCTTCGCCCGTTCGAGCGCGGGCGGCGTGTAGTCCCAGAAGCGCGCCGCGCCGGCGTTGGCCGCGGTCGCGCGAACATTCATCGCCGCAGCCGACGTCTCGGGCCAGCGTCCCGTGTCGAGGCGCTCGAGGATCACCTGATACGCCGCCGTCAGCTCACCCTGCGTGAACGCGCAATGCCCGGCAGAGCGCACGAACACGCTGCGCAGCAATTCGCCGCGGCCGGCGGCGCGAATGGCGCCGGCATAGGCCGAATCAATGGACGACCAGACGTACGGGTCGCCGGTGCTGCTCACCGTCAGCATCGGGATCGAGATCTTTCCATCGAATGGATAGATCTTGTTGACGAACTCGACCGGGCCTTTTTCCTGGGCAATCTTTGGCGCCTGATCGAGCGCGCGCAGATCGTCTCTCACCGACAGGCCCGCTGCGCGATACAAGTCCTCGACGGTCTTGCGATCGGCGGCGCTCACCCGCTTGTCGTACAGCGCCGCATAGTTGATACCCGTGTTCCACGAGGTGCCGCCGCCCGCAGGCTCTTCGAGGCGCCGGCGAAGCGCCGTGAACTGGCGGCTGAAGTCGAGCACCGTCTTGTACGCCGCCTCCTGGCGCCCGGTGGTGTCGTCGGCAGCCGGCTCCGGCATGTCGCGCGTTGTCCAGATCGGCGCCTGGCCCATCACGACCGCCAGCATGATCCGCGCGCGCCCCTCCGGTGTCCCTTGCGCCGTCTTGAGCAGTGTCTGCCACTGCTCGGTCAGCGCCGCGTCTTCCTTCGGAATGCGTGTCAGCGGCATGTCGGCGCGCGGGGCCAGCAGCGTCTTGAGCGTGTACGCGACGTCGAGGTTGGTATTGAGGTACGGCGCCCAGCCCATGTTGCCGCCGCAGAAGGAGATGCCGCCGACAAACCGGTCCGGATAGGTGTAGAGGGCAATGGCCGACACCTGCCCGCCGAGCGAACTGCCGTTGGTCAGCGCGCGCGACGGCTTGCCGAAGCGCGCCGTGAAGACGTCGAGCGTCTCAACCAGGTTGGCGGCGCCGCGATCGGTGAGCGACCCAATCTGGCTCCGGTCGTTGCCGGTGCGCGCCACCGCGCGGGCGTAGAGCCAGTTCGCGCTGTCGGAGTTCAGATCGCCGGCGTCGAGCGCCAGCAGGACGGTGCCGCTCCAGTTCTCGGGCTTGACCAGTGTGTAACCAGTCCCGTCCTTCAATTTCCCGGTCACGACGGTCGAGGGCACCCTCGTGGCCGTCAAGGGTCCGCGCTGGCCGTAGCCCGCGACCGCGCCGAGGAACAGGAAGAGCGCCGCCGTGGTGCCACGTAGGATGACGTGTTGGTTCATCGTGCCCCCCTCGCTGCCGTCCGGATGCCGGTCGGCGCGCCATTGACCTTGATTGAACTCGTGGCCGTGAGCGAACGGCCGTCGAAGTTGAACACCTGGATCGTGCTGTCAGCGGCGCACTGGACGAGCACGGTGCGCCCCTGCTTATTCCACGCGATGCCCTGACACCAGTGGCCGATCCTCGCCTCGGTGATGAATGTCAGCTTCGTCCCCGACAGGCGATACAGCTTCAGCAGGCCGTAGTCGTTGAAGTAGGGCGACGACTTCGACAGGTTCGCCCCGTTCATCACGGCGGCCGCCAGCACGCTCCCGTCGGGCGACAAGGCGATGCCCTCCGGAATGAGACCGACGAACACGCCGTCGACCAGACGAGGCGGCGTCGCGGCCAGATCGATCACGCCGAGCGTGTCGGCGCCGCCGGTCGGACCACTGCCGATGTTGGCGACCACGGCCACGTCGCCGCGCGGAGTGATCTCGAGCCCGTACGGCCGGATGCCCGCGGCGATGTCCCGCTTCGTGTACTCGACCGTTGCGCCGTTGACCGACAGCACGGCGATCCGATGCCCGGCGTTGAGCGTCACGAGCACGGTCCTGCCGTCAGGCGTGAACACGGGCAGGCTCGGCTCTGATTGCGCGTCGCCCAGATCCACCTTGCCCGCCGCCGTCACCGTCTTGCCCGAAATCGTGAAGACCGATACGGTCCCCTCGGCCCGGTTCGCGACAAGGGCGAGGGTGCCGGCCGGATTGATCGAAACGCCGGCCGCCCGCAGGCCCGTCTTGAGCGTCGCAATCACGACGGGCGGCGTCGCCTTGAGATCGATCACGGAGAGCTGGTCGTTGAAGACCGTTCGTTGCGGATTCGCCGGGTCGATCCTGGCGGAGGCGGCGACGAGCGCGATCGATTCGTCGGGCGCGACCGCCACGCTCTGCGGCGGCGCAGACCAGCCTCCGGGGACGTTCAGTTCGGCGACAACGCGCGGGGGCGAGACATTCAGGTCGATGATGGTGACCGTGTCGGCTCGGGCGTTGGGCGGAACGGTGTTGACGCCGTCGACGAGTACAGCCTTGTTGTCGTTCGACGACACGGCAATCTGTGCCGCGGCGCCACCCGAGGCGAGCGGCGCGGCAATCGTGACGGCGACGATGAAGGCGGAGGCGAGGCGTCTCACGCCGGCTAGCGTCTTCGGCTGGGCGCCCGCGTTGGATCCGCGGCGTCCTTGCCCATCAACTCGCGCAGCAGCGCAATCGTGGCCGGGTTCGGCGGATCGGCGTCAATCGCCGAGTCGAGCGGCGTCTGACCGGGGACGTTCTGCGGCGGCTCGTTGTCGACCGTCGTCGGCCGGACGGTCGGTTTGGTCATGGCATTCAGATCGGCGCCGTTTTCGACGAGGAACCGAATCACCTGGTTGGCGCCGCGATCGGCCGCACCGTGCAGGGCCGTCGTGCCGGAGTTGTTGGCGGTGGTGACCTCGAGCCCAAAGCCCATCAGCATCTTGATGGCTTCAATCGAGTCTTCTTCGGAACCGAAGCCGAGCGCCACGGCGGTCTTCATCGTGTTGTCGTTCCAGCGGACGCCGGCGGCGGCGTGCAAGGCGTTGCTGCCGTCGTTGGTCGTCACCTTGGGATCGGCGCCGCGGTCGAGCAGCAGCCGCATCAGCGGCAGGTCCGAGGTGACGGCGGCGCGGATAAACGGTGTCGAGCCGCGGCCCGCAAGCGCGCTGCCCCCTCCGCCGAGCGGGCGTCTGGCCGGGCCTGTCAACTTGGCATCCACCTTCGCCCCCTTCGCGATGAGGAGCCTCGCCAACTCGAGCGAATCGATCCGGTTCTGGGCCCTCGGCGTCGGACGGTTGTAGGTCCAGAGCAGCGATCGCATGTCGGCGATGGCGTAGAGCGGCGTCTGGCCGCTGCGGTCGGCTTGACCAACGTCCGCGCCCTTCTCGATGAGCGCCGCGGCCGTGTCGTAGTACGCGTTGACGATGGCGATCTGCAAGGGCGCGAATCCCTCAGGATCGGTCGCGCTCGGATCGGCGCCCCGGTCGATGAGCGCGCGCACCGCGTCCGTGGCGCCCTGACGGGCCGCATACATGAGCGGCGACAAGCCGCCCTTCGAGAAGTTGGTGTTGAGGTTCTGGAGCGCTTCGCCGTTGATGCCGTTGCGGCTGTCCTTGCCGTAGCGCCACGACGGCTCGCCCTCGAGCACGTTGGCCTTGGCATTGACGTCGGCGCCGCGGCTCGCCAGCAGGTTGATGACGTCGGCGTGGTTTTCGATCGCGGCCCACATCAGCGGCGTCTGGCCGTAAAAGCGCTCGCGGACATTCACGTCGGCGCCCGCTTCGACGAGCGCCTTGACGATGTCGAGCGCGCCCGAGCGCGCCGCCGTCAGCAGCACCGGCTCGCCCTCGCCCATCACCGCGTTGGGATCGGCGCCCGCCCTGAGCAGCGCCGCGACGATCCGGGCCTCGCCTCGAAGCGCCGCGATCGACAGCGGCGTCACCTTGTACCGGTTCGCGGCGTTGACGTTCGCGCCGGCGCGGACCAGCCGCTCGACGGCCGCCAGGTCGGCAGACTCGACCGCCTTGTGGAGGGGCGTCGAGCCGTACGCATCGGCGACGTTCACTCCCGTGTTCGTCTGGCGGGCCGCGGTCTGTGCGGCGGCCGACGCTGGCAGAGCGCACGCGATCACCGCCACGAGACCGACCATTTTTCTGAGCTGCATCGTCATCTCCCCACCTCGGCGGACCTAGTAAGGTCCGCCCCACATTAGTAGGCCGGACCCTATTGGGTCCGGCGTGTCAGAGCGACACCGAACCGGTGCTGTCGCCGAACTTCTCCATCGACGCGCCGCCGCTATTGGCCAGCGCCAGCATGAGATTCGCCATCGGCGTCCCCTGGGCCTGGACCAGATGCCGGTCGCCCTTGAGGTGCCCTGAATCGCCGCCGAGCAGCACGACCGGCAGCGGATCGAACGTGTGCAGGTTGGGGTTGCTCATCCCCGATCCCCAGAGCATCAGCGAGTTGTCGAGCAGCGTCCCATTGCCGTCAGGCGTCGCCTTGAGCCTCTCCAGATGCCTGGCGATGAGCTGCGCGTGATACGCGTTGGTCGTCGCGTACTTCTGGATGCGCTCGGGCTTGTTCTGGTGGTGCGACACGGCGTGATGGGGTTCGGTGATGCCGAGGTTCGGGTAGATGCGGCCGCTCAGCTCGCGGCCCATCATGAAGGTGAACACGCGCGTGACGTCGGCCTGGAACGCCATCACCATCAGGTCGAACATCAGACCCACGTGTTCGGCGTAGTCGTCGGGGACGCCCGCGGGCGATTCCCGATTGAGCGCCGAGGCGTTCTCGCGCTCGGCGCGCTCGAGGCGCTGCTCGATCTCGCGCACGTTCTGCAGGTAGTCGCCGAGGCGATTGCGGTCGGCGGGCGCGAGCCCGGCCTGCAGGCGCGTGGCCTGCTCGGTGACGCCGTCAAGCACGCTCTTGCGGTTCCGCAGCCGGACGGCCCGCTCGCCCGCCGTCCCCGTGGCGTCGCTGAACATGCGCTCGAAGACCAGCCGCGGATCGATTTCCATCGGCAGCGGCGTCGTCGGCGTCCGCCAGGAAATAGTGTTCAGGTAGGCGCAGCTGAAGCCGATCTCGCAGGACCCGATGGCGGTCGTGAAATCCTCCGCGCAGACCTCGACCGAGGGAAACCTGAGGCCCTTGCTGTACTCAACGGCCAGCACCTGATCGATCGTCGTTCCAGCCTCGATGTCCGCGCCCTCGGTTCTTTTCGGGTGCATGACACCGGTCATGAAGCACGGCTCGGCGAGCGCGTGGCCGCCGCCCCGCTGCGGTCCGGAGCTCAGATTGGTGACGACGTTCAGATGGGAGCGGAAGGGTTCGAAGGGCTTGAGTGTGGACGGGAGATCGAATCCCGCGGCCGCGCTCTCCGGCGTCCACTGGCTCATGATCATGCCGTTTGGCGAGTACACGGCGCCGAAGCGGCGCACGGGCCGCGCGGCGGTTTGCGCGAGCAGCGTGGCCGCCGGAATCATGGCATCGAGCAACGGCAGGGCGACGGCGGCGCCCACGCCCTGTAGGAACGTCCGGCGCGGCAGCGACATCTTGGTCAGAAACATGTGCAATCTCCTCTGCGCAAAACGCGTTCAGCTATCGTGACGCCACGCGCGGCGTCTCGCCCGCCGGCGGCTTGGTCCTCATCTGAAACGGCACGCTCTTGACGATCCCCAGGATGATCGACGACATCCTATAGTCGCTCGCGGCCGCGTTGCGGACAATCGTCCGGACGGCCGGCATGTCGCGGTAGTCGAGCCCCCGGCCCAGGCCGTAGGTCATCAGCTTCTCGGTCAGCGTCGCCACGAACCGATCGGGCTCCCTCAGCATCGCCTGCCGCAGGGCGACCGGGCCATCCACCTTCGTGCCGTCGGCGAGCGTGTCGGCGGCATCAATCGGCGCCTCGCCGTCCCTGGCGCGCCAGGCGCCGGTGGCGTCGAAATTCTCGAGGGCCAGGCCAATGGGATCCATCACGCGGTGGCACGAGGCGCAGACCGGATTGGCGCGGTGCACCGACATCCGCTCGCGCATGGTCTTGGGCTTGATGCTGTCGGCGAGCGGCGGCACGTCGGGAGGCGGAGGGGCCGGCGTCGCGCCGAGAATGTTTTCCAGAATCCATTTACCTCGCACGACCGGCGACGTGCGGTTGGGATAAGACGTCACCGCGAGCACGCTCGCGTGGCCGAGCAGCCCGAAGCGCGCCTGATCGGTCAGCGACACGCGCCGGAAGTTGGCGCCGTACACGCCGCGCATGCCGTAGTGGCGGGCCAGCCGCTCGTTGACAAATGTGTAGTCGGCGCGGAGCAGGTCGAGCGCGCTCCGGTCCTCGTCCACGACGCTCGTGAGGAAGAGCTCGGTCTCGCGGCGCATCGCCTGGCGCAGCAGATCGTCGAACTCCGGAAAGTCCACGCGGTCGGGCACGAACACCGCGAGGTTGCGCAAGTGGAGCCATTGCCCGCCGAAGTTGCTGACGAGCGCGCCGGCGCGCGGATCCTTGAGCATCCGGCGCACCTCGCGCTCGAGCACGGCGGGCTGGCTGAGCGCGCCCTGCGCCGCGAGCGCCACGAGCGGCTCGTCGGGAATGCTGCTCCACAGGAAGAAGGACAGCCGCGACGCCAGCTCGATGTCGGTGATGCGGTGCACCGCGCCGGCGGCGAGCGCGGGCGAATCCTGCTCGGCGCGGAACAGAAAATACGGGCTGGTCAGGATGCCCTGCAGGGCGACCTCGATGCCCTGCTCGAAGCCGGCTCCGGTGCGGCCGGTGCGGTACATCGCGAGCAGCGGCTGCACGTCCGCGTCGGTGACCGGCCGCCGATAGGCACGCCGCGCCAGGCGAGTCAGGATCGTCCGCGCGCACGCGACCTCGTCGGCCGTGGGGCTTGCCACGCCGGAGCCTGTGGCGGAGGCCGGGCGGCACGTGAAGATCGCGCGACGGCTGGGCGTGTCGCCGGCGGGGGTCGGGTTGAACGGCCCCTCGATAATCACGCTCTCGATCCCGGGGACGCCGTGAATGTAGAGCGGATCGACGGCAAACATCGACGGCCGCAGCGACTCGGGGCCGGTCGCCACCCCGCCCGCAATCGCGATGAAGGTGGCGACGACGTCGTGCGGCCCGGCGGTCGCCTTGACGCGCGTGCGCAGACGCCCGTCGAGCTCGATGTCAATGGCGCCCGCGTTGAGGACGCTCAGCCGGTAGTCGGCGTCGCCGCCGACCGGGACCAGCATCGCACGCGCCCCGTCGAGGCTCACCTCGATCTCATGCTGTTTCTGTAGGCCTCTCGTGAACCCGACCGAGGTGCGCCAGAGCTTCACCTTGATCACGTACTCGCCATCGAGGGGGAAGGTGTGGCGGATGCGCGTGCCGCCGCGCGTCCCGATCGGCAGCCCGTCGATGTGCTCGCCCTGCGGCAGGTCGTTCCTCACCCGATAGAGGGCCGCCGTCTTGGGCAGCGACGGATCGCCGACGGCCAGGGCGCTGATCTTTTCAGCCGCGCTGACGTAGCGCTCCATCAAGAGCGGCGAGATGCCGAGGATGTCCGAGATGTTGTCGAACCCGAAGGTCGAATCGTCTGGCGGCAAGAGCGGCACCGGATCGACCTCGAGCGCCAGCAGATCGCGAACGGCGTTGGCGTACTCGGCCCGGTTGAACCGGTGCAGCAGCGTGCGGCCGGGGCTCGGGCGCGCCGCCGCGCCGCGATCGAGCGCGCCTTCGAGCGACGACACGAGCGTGGCCACGGCCGGCGCCTCGGGCTGCGCCGCGCCGGCAGGCGGCATCATGTGGCTTCGCAGCTTACGAACGACCTTTTCCCAGATCTCCGCGCCGGCGGGAATGTCCGCCATGTCCACGGCGTCGAGCGCGAGGCCGCCGGTCTTGAGGCGCGCGTTGTGGCAGGTCACGCAGTAGCGGTCGAGGAGCGCCCGGTCGACGACCGGTGACGCACGTCCCGCCGCCGGCGTCGAGGCAGGTCGGCCAGCCGGGACCTGGGCCTGGGGCGCGGCGCTCGCCATGCTCCAGAGCGCCACAAGCCAGACAGCCGACGCCAGGTACCATCGCCTCATTTCGTGTTCTCCAGTGCGCGCCCGCCCACGATCTTGATGCTGCGCAACCGCTCGACGTTTACGGTCAGCTCGTCGCTGCCGGCCGGGAATCCGTTCTGTTGAAAGAGATATGCCATCACGTCCAGATACTGCCGGTCGCTCAATCCGGCCGGCGCCTCGCGCGGCATGTTCGTCCGGATGAGCGTGAACAGCGCGTTTGCGTCAGAGCCCGCCATGAATGTTTCGCCGCGCAGCGGCGGCGCGCCGCTGTCGCCCGAGTTGGTGCCGCCCAAGTCCGCGGCGTGACACGACGCGCAAAAAATATCGTAGTCCTTCTGTCCGCGCACGGCCTGCTCGCGCGTGTAGACGCCGTCGAGCACCGACCTCGTCTGGCCGGCCAGGACCAACGGCCAGACCACGGCCGCCCCAACGACAATCGCCAGCGCCCCGCGCACTTTCTTCACTTTTGACTTCTTACTTTTGACTTCTCACTTCTGCGGCGCAGCCGCAGCCGTGGCCTGGCGGGCGGATTCGACGTGAATCGACAACCGATCGTTGGTGATCTTATAGGTGGGCTCCACGCCCGCCTTGACCATCAGGTCGTACACCAGCTTCACCGTGGCCTCGCCGGGCTTGCCGCCGACGCGCGATCCCGTCCCCTCGTCCGGCACGCTGCTGTTGAGCGCGCCGTCGAGGATCGTCAGGCCCGTCTTGGTCTTCGCGTCGAGCTTCGCGCCCCGCTCGGCGAGAAACGCGATGGCGCGATTGCGGCCGACGAAGGCGGCCCCGTACAGCGCCGTCTCGCCCCTGGCATTCTCGGTGTTCACGTCGGCGCCGCGCTCGGCCAGCAGCTTGACGATCTCAAACGCTTCGTCCGCCGTCCCGGCGTTGTCGGGGTCGCCCTCTTGCGTGAGCGCGTACTTGACACCGGCCGCGATCATGAGCGCGGTCGTCCCGTCGGGCTGCGCCTTCTTGACGTCCGCGCCGCGCGCCACGAGGAGTCGGACGAGATCGAGATGGTTGTAGCGCGCCGCCTGCATGAGCGGCGTGGTGCCCTCGGCGAACGCGGCCGAGCCGCCGGCGTGATACCGGGCCAGCTGGCGTGCCTTGAGCGGCACGTTGACGTCGGCGCCGCGATCCACGAGCCGGCCGATGAGGCCGACCCCGTCGATGTCGTCGAGCTCCTTGAGACGCGGGCGGCTCCGCTCCCATGCGGGCGTGCGCATCTCGACCACAGCGAACACCGGCGTCATGCCCGCCTTGTCGGCGAGCGACGGATCGGCGCCCTTCTCGAGCAGCATGGCGGCCAGGTCGTAGTGGAGGTTGACGATGGCTTCGAGGAGCGGTGTGACGCCGTCCGGATCCTGCACGTTGACGTCGGCACCGCGATCGAGGAGCGTCCGCGCCGCGTCGATCGCGTTTTCGCGGGCCGCGTACATGAGCGGCGTCCACTGCCCTTTGGGAACGAAGCTCGACACGTAGTTGCTCGGGTCGGCCGGCCGCTGGGCCGGGTAGGTGATGGTGGCCGAGCGGGCGTTGACGTCGGCGCCGAGCTCGACGAGCGCGGCGACGGCGGCCGCGTTGTTCTCGTTCGCCGCCCACATCAGCGCCGTCTCGCCCATCCATTTTTCACTGGCGTTGACGTTGGCGCCGGCCCCCGCGAGCCGCTTGATCGCGTCGACCTTGCCCGTGCGCGCAGCCAGCATCAGCACCGTCTGTCCCTCGGTGACGGGCGCGGTCGCGTCGGCGCCGGCCTTGAGCAGTTTGTCGATGGTGGCCGCGTCTCCGTTGATCGCGGCGAGCGAGAGCGGCGTGACGCCGTAGCTGTTGGCCGTCTGGGCGCCGGCCCCCGCGCCAAGGAGCGCGTCGACCATCCGCGCGTCGCCGCGACGGACGGCCCAGTGCAGCGCCGTCGTGCCATCCGCTTCCGGACGGTTCACGTCGGCGCGCTTGGCGACGAGCGCCTGGACCGCCTTGAGGTCGCCGGCCCTGGCCCGATCCACGACCGAGTTCGAGTCGGCGGCAGAGGCGCTCGCGGCCAACGTGAAAGCCACCAGGACGATTGAGTAGAGGTGTCTGCGCGTCATGCAGTGTCCTTTTAACTTTTGAGTCTTGAGTTTTGAGTTTCTCAGAGTTCGAGCCGCCCCGTGCTGTTTCCGAATCTCTCGAGCGGCACGTCCATCGCGGCCGCGGCCGTCATCCAGAGATTCGCCATCGGCATGTCCTTGAACCGCAGGTGGCGGTTGCCTTTGAACTGGCCGCCGAACACCGTCATCGGGAGATCGAGATGCACGTGGTTGTCGCTGTTCGACATCCCGTTGCCGAAAAAGATCATCGAGTGGTCGAGCACCGTGCCGTCGCCCTCGGGCATGGCCTGCAGCTTCTCGAGGAAGCGCGCCATCAGCTGCGAGTAGTACGCGCCGATGAGCGCCATCATCGCCATCCGCTCGGGGTTCTGGCCGTGGTGCGAGACCGAGTGATGCGGCTCATTCACCCCGGCCTGCGGATACGTCACCTGGCTCAGCTCGCGCGACGTGTAGTAGGTGACCACGCGCGTGATGTCCGCCTGATACGCGAGCGCCATGAGATCGAACATCAGCTTCAGGTGCTCGTCGTGCGTCTCGGGAATGCCGAGCGGCGCGTCGGGCGAGGTGACGCTCGTCTGGCTCTGCGCCTCCGCCTTCTGAATCCGCAGCTCCACCTCGCGCAGATTCGTCATGTACTCGCCGAGCCGACGCCTGTCCCCCGCGCCCAGCCGGCCTTGCAGCGACTGGAGCTCGTCGCCCACCGAGTCGAGAATGCTTGACTGCCGCTGCAGCCGCGCCGCGCGCTGGCTGGCGGTTCCGGCTCGCCCGAACATCCGCTCGAAGGCCGCCCGCGGGTTGATCTCCATCGGGAGCGGGGTCGTGGGATTCTTCCACGAGATCGTGTTCGCGTAGATGCAGCTGTAACCTCCCGCGCACGAGCCGATGGCGCTCGAGAAATCCTCGGTCGCCAACTCGAGCGACGGCAGCGCGGTCTCCTTCCCCACCTGGGCGGCAATCACCTGGTCGATCGACGTATTGTTGTACACATCGTCGCCCTCAGTCGGCTTGGCGGTCACGCCGGTCAGCCAGCCCGAGGACGCCGTCGGGTGCGTGCCTTCGACCTTGTTGCCGAGGCCGGAGACGACGAGGGTGGAGCGGCGGAACGGCTCGAGCGGCTTGAGGATCCGCGAGTATTCGAAGTCGGCCCCCGTCGTCGTCGGCAGCCACTCTTCGGGAATGGTCCCATTCGACCAGTAGATGAACCCGGTGCGGCGCACGTTGCCGGCCGCCCGGGCCACTGGGGTAAAAGCCGGTACCATGGCCTCGAGAAACGGAAGGGCCACGGCGGCACCCGTGCTCTTGAGGAACGTTCGACGAGGCAGCGACAGCTTGGTGAGGAACATCAAAACTCTCCTTCGCTCAAAGTCTCAAGTCTGAAGTCTCAAGTCTGCTAATTCCGAGCGGCACTCGTCGCGACCGGCTCGGCGCCCTCGAGGGCCATCCGCTTCTGAAACGGCGCGCTTCGGATGATTCCGAACACGAGCGACGAGAGCCGGTAGTTCCTCGGTGAAGCGTCACGAACGATCGACCGGACGGTCGGCATGTCGTGGTAGTCGATGCCGCGGCCCAGGGCATAGATGAGCAGCTTTTCGGTGAGCGTGGTCACGAAGTTCTCGGGACGCCGCAGCACCGCCGCCCGCAGGGCGACCGGGCCGTCGATGGGCGCGCCGTCAATAAACAGGCCGCTCGCGTCGATGGGCGCGCGGCCCTCACGCGCGCGCCAGGCGCCCACGGCGTCGAAGTTCTCAAGCGCGAAGCCCAGCGGATCCATCACCTTGTGACAGCTCGCGCACACCGGGTTGCTGCGATGCTCTTCCATGCGCTCGCGCATGGTCATGGGACGCGTGAGCACGCTCCGCTCCTTGAGCGGCGGCACGTTGGCCGGCGGCAGCGGAGGCGGCGAGCCGAGGAGCGTGTCGAGCACCCATTTGCCGCGCACGACCGGCGAGGTGCGATCGGCGTGCGAGGTGACCGTCAGGATGCTCCCGTGCCCGAGCAGGCCCTTGCGCGCTTCGTCGGTCACCGCCACACGGCGGAACTCGCCGCCGTAGATGTTCGGGATCCCGTAGTGCTTCGCCAGCCGCTCGTTGACGAATGTGAAGTCCGCGGTCAAGAGATCCAGCACGCTCCGGTCTTCGCGGAGAATGCTGTCGAAGAGCAACTCAGTCTCGCGGCGAAAACCCTGCCGAAGCTGATCGTCGAAGTTCGGGAACTCGCGCGAGTCGGGAAACGCGCTTCGCAGATTCCGGAGCTGCAGCCACTGGCCGGCGAAATTACTGACGAGCGCGGCCGACCGCGCGTCCGCCAGCATGCGGCGGGCCTGCTGGTCGAGGACCGCCGGATCCTTCAGCCGCCCGCTCCGCGCCACCGTGAGCAGTTCCTCATCGGGAATGCTGCTCCAGAGGAAAAACGACAGGCGCGAGGCCAGCTCGAGGTCGCTGACGCGGTACACCGTGCCCGCGGGAAGCCGCCGGTCTTCCTCGATTCTCACCAGGAACTTCGGTCCGCTGAGCAGCCGTTCGATCGCGAATGCGATACCGGTGTCGAACCCGCCCGCGCGGCGGCCTTCGCGGTAGAAACCGAGGAGCAGGTCCACATCGGCCGGCGTGTCGTTGCCCCGATACGCGCGGCGCGCCAGCGCCGACACAATCCGGCGCGCACACGCTTCTTCGTTTACAGCGCTTCCGGCGCTTGCAGCGCCTTCAGCGCCGGCGGGCCGACACACAAAGATCTTCCGGCGGCTCGGCGTGTCGCCGGGGCCGTTCGGGTTGAAGGGGCCGGCGAGCCGCACGGTTTCGACGTGCGGCGGCCCGATGAGCGTCTCGGACGTGTCGGTGGTCGTCCGGGAAAATGCCTGGATGCGCCGCGTGTTGAGCGCGTCGGATCGCTCTCTGAACGTCGCGCCAATCTCGTGCGGGCCGGCGCCGAGGGCCACACGCACGTGCAGCCGCGCCTCGACCTCTTCGGCGTACCGCGTCTGGTTCAGCAGCATCTGCTCGAAATCTTCCTTGCCGCCGACCATCGCGGAAAAAACCTGGCGGCCGTCGACGATGACGAGGAGCTCGCGTGGGAATTCCAGACCGCGGATGAGGCCGAGATTCGTTTTGAAGAGCGTGACCTTGACCTCGTACTCGCCGTCGAGCGGCAGCGTCGGACGTACAAGAAAGCCGCCAGACGTCCCCAGGGGCAACCCGTCGTTATGGCCGTCCTGCGAAAGATCCGCCGGAGCCCGATAGATGGTCGAGCCCGGCACCACGTCCGTGACGTCGCCGACCGCCAGGGTCGCAATCTGCGCGGCGGCCGATCCGTAGCGTTCGAGGAGCGAGGGCGACAGGGCCAGAGCCTCGCCGATGTTGTCGAAGCCGTAGAGCGGGTCGTCGGCGGGCAAGAGCGACGCCGCATCGACATCGAGCGCCAGCAGGTCTCTGATCGCGTTGGCGTACTCGGATCGGTTGAGGCGATGGACTGAGGGATGGCCGGGATTCGGACGGCTCGCCGCCGCGCGATCGAGCCGGTTCTCAAGCGAGCGAATGAGCGCCGAGCGGGTGGCCTCGTCCGGCTGCGGCGCGCTCTGCGGCGGCATCACACCAACGCGCAGCTTGCGCACGACTTTCTCCCACTCTTGCGACGCTGCGCCGACGGAGAGCGGATCCAGCGTATCGAGGGCCAGCCCGCCGGTCTTGAGACGCTCGTTATGGCAGGAGGTGCAGTACTTTGCGAGAGCGGCTCGATCGCTCGCAGCCTCACGCGCAACCGGCGACGCGGGGCCCTGCGCGAAGCCGGCCGCCTTCGGTACGGACCAACCCGCCGCTGCCGCCCACAGCATCGCCGCCGGAGCCATGACCCACACACGCCTCATGCCTGCACTCCCCGGTGAGTTTACTCGCTGACCAGACGCCGCGGAAGCCTGAAATGCGTCACAATCCCTCTGGAATCCCTGAAAAACGCCCCTTCCCCGGATTCGCGCCTGGCGCGAACCCGGGTGCTGCGGTCCTACTGCGCCCCGAGAATGAGCGGCAGGCCGCTTCGGCCGCTCCCCACGACGACCACCTTCGCATTCGGACTCTTGGCAAGCTCCAGCGTGGCCTCGATCCCCTTCCACTCGAGCAGCTTGTCGGAGATGCCCTGCGTGACGATCGACTGGAAGTCGGCGATGCCGCGCGCTTCGATGCGTTTACGCTCCGCTTCCTGCCGCTCTCTCGACAGCACGAACTCCATCTTCTGCGACTCCTGCTCCGACTGCTGCTTCGCCTCAATCGACGACTTGAGCGTCGGCGGCAGCTGCAGGTCGCGCAGCAGCACCTTCTCCACGACGATGCCTCTGGAGACAAAAGCTTCCGACACGCGCGTGAACATTTCCTCCTGCACGCGCTCGCGGGCCGTCGAATAGAGATCCGACGCTTTGTGCGACGAGGTGACGGCGCGAATTGTCGACCGGAACGTCGGCTCGATGAGCGTCTCGGGATAACTGATGCCGATCGTCTGATAGAGCGTCGCCGCCTGGCCCGGCGCCAGCCTGTAGAGCAGGGAGACTTCCAGCTGGAAGATGAGGCCTTCCTCCGACGGCGTCGAGCTGACTTCCTTGAGCTCCTGGGTCTGAATCGACAGCTTTTGCACGTCGTACCACGGCACGACCACGTTGAGCCCCTCGGACAGCGTGGTTCCGGTGACTTTGCCGAAGCGGGTCACGACGCCGACGCTGCCTGTCGGCACGATGGAGACCGAGCAGGCGCCCATGACGACGAGGAATGCCGAGGCGACCACCAGCAGGACGCTCGAGCCGCTGACCTGTGGCCGACCATTGAATTGATCCATTATCTGAGTCCTCATTTTCTTTCCTTCCTGCGAAGATTCGATAGTAGCAGGATCGCGCGACGGGTGGCCGTCGTATTATGCGTAGGTCAGCCGGGCGCGTTGACCCGGTGGAGGAGCGTGATCATGGATCGCCGAAACGCCGCTCACGTGCTCGTCGCGTGCTCGCTCGCCGCATCGATCGCCGCCGCGCAACAACGCGGTCCCGTGGCGGACCCACTCGTCAAAGAAGGCGTGACCGTGAAGCTGGGCGATCACACCTACGCCATTCCCGACGGCAACGTCGGGCTCGTCCCCAACGTCGGCATCGTCGTCGGCACGCGTGCGACGCTGGTGATCGACCCGGGCCTCGGGCGGCGCAATGGCGAGGCCGTCCTGCGAGAGGTGGCCAAAGTCAGCAGGAACGCCGAGATCTACATCGCGTCCACGCACTTTCATGCCGAGCACACGACCGGCTACCTGGCCTTCCCTGCCAGCGCGAAGTACGTGAACTCCACGACGCAGGAAGCCGAGTTTGCCGCCGGGGGCCCGCAGCAGATTCAGGCCTTCTCCGGCCGGTCGCCGGCCACGGCGGAAATCCTCAAAGACGCCGTCGGCCGCAAGGCCGACATCACCTTCGACCGCGAATACACGCTCGACCTGGGCGGCGTCCGCGTCCGCTTTCTCGTCGTGGGCCCGACGCACACGCGCGGCGACACGGGCTTCTTCGTCGTCGAAGACGGCGTGCTCTTCTCGGGTGACGTCGTGATGAACAACTCATTTCTAGCGGCGAATCAGGCATCGAGCATGAAGGCCTGGCTCGCCGCATTCGATGCGTTCGAGGCGATGCGCCCACGGACGATCGTGCCGGCTCACGGCGCGGTAGGCGCGGGGTCGATCATCGCCGCCAATCGCGAGTTCATGACCGCGGTGCAGGCGCGCGCGCGGGCGCTCAAGGCGCAGGGGCAGACGATCGACGCGGTCGCCATGGCGGTGCAGACGGGGATTCAGGCGCAGTATCCCGACTGGCCCAGGGCCAACGGTCTCGCGGCCGCCGCCCGCTCGGCGTTCAACGAAGCGCCGTAGGCAGGTTTCACGCGTGAAGTCACGCGCGCAACCGGAGCCCGCGGCCGAGCGTCCAACACAAGACGTCCACGACCCATGGAGAAACGTATGCGCGCCGCACGAAGGCTGATACTCGCGTCGATCGTCGCCAGCCTGTGGACCACCGAAGCGCTCGCGCAGGAGGCTCGGGGGCGATTCGAAGCCGGGCTCCTCGTCGGCTGGACCAAAACGAGCGCGGAAGGGTCGGCGCTCGCATTTGACGTGAGCAGTACCTACCAGGCGACCTTTGCCTGGCGCATCTGGCAGGGCAACTCCGCCAGCCTGTCGATCGAGGTGCCCTTTCTGGCCGCGCCGGCGCTCGGCGTGAAGACCGAGGGAGGCGCCCTCCCCAAGGAGTACGCGTCGCTGTATTTGACGCCTGGCGTGCGCGTCACCTACCGTCCCGAGCGAACGGTTTCTCTGTTCGGCGCCATCGGAGGCGGCTACGCCCGCTATTCGGAGTCGAAGCTGCGGCTCGACAACTCACCCAATCCCTCTCAGCAGGACACCAACGCCGGAGCGCTTCAGTTCGGCGGCGGCGTGAACGTGCGCGGCAGTGAGTGGCTGGCGTTGCGCGGCGAGGTGCGCGACCTCTATACCGGTCCACGTAATTTCTCGGTGGCAACGCCGGGCGAGCGCGTCCACAACGTCATCGGCTCGGTGGGAATCGTCCTCCGCTTCTAGGTTAGACGGCGGCCAGATCCGAGGCTATGCTAGCCTGACGTCAATGCGGCCTTCTTGCGGAGCCACGACCCATGGATAGTTGCCTTCGAACCCATCGAGCCAAGGTGGCCGGCCTTCTGATTCTGCTCTCGGCGTGTCTGACCGCCACGCCCGCCTATGCCCAGGCCGACTTCGCCGGAAATTGGGCTCCGCTCTACCACGAGGATCATCCCGAGCGCATCCCCGGCCCCGAGCTCGGCGACTATGCGGGGATCCCGCTCAATGAGGCCGGCCGTCTGCGGGCAGACAGCTGGGATGCGGATCGCATCTCGGTGGTCGCCGAGTACCAGTGCCGGCCGCACGGCGGCGACTATATGATGCGGGGCCTCGCGAACATGCGGATCGACGCGGTGCTCGACCCGAACACCCAGCGGGTCGTCGCGCTCCGAACGCGCATGAACTTCTTTGAAATGGAGCGGACGATCTGGCTCGACGGACGGCCGCATCCGTCGGGGAACGCGCCGCACACGTTTTCGGGCTTTTCGACCGGCGTCTGGCAGGACAACGTGCTGAACACCTCCACGACGCACCTGAAAGAGAACTATATCCGCCGCAACGGCATCCCGGCCAGCGACACACGCACGTTCACCGAACACTGGGTCCGGCACGGCAACTACCTGACGGTGCAGACGGTGATCACCGATCCGGTCTTTCTGACCGAGCCGCTCGTGCGCAGCCAGACCTGGGTGCTGGATCCGACGCAGCAGCTCGGGCGCGACGTCTGCGAAACGGTGCCCGAAGTGCCCAGGGCGGCCGACGTCGTGCCCAGCCACCTGCCGGGAACGAATCCTTTCCTGCGAGAAGTGGCGGACTGGTACGGACTGCCCGCCGCGGCGACACGCGGCGGCGCCGAGACCATGTATCCCGAGTACCGGAAGGTGATGGGCCGGCCGACCAATCCCCCGCCGGCGAAATGCGAGCGGTACTGCAACTGCGGCCTCAACAGCGCCGGCTGTAATCTGCGATGACCATGAACAGACATCTGACGCTGACGCTCGCCGCGATCTCCATGCTCGGCGCCTTCGGCGCGACCGGTTCGATGCGTGCGCAGCAGCCGGCGCCCGCCGCCCCGCCGCTCGAAGTGCTCAAGGTCCAGGGGAACGTCTATCTGCTTGCGGGCGCGGGCGGCAACATCGCCGTGCAGGTCGGCCGAGAAGGCGTGCTGCTGGTCGACACGGGGCTCGCCGCATCTGCGCCCAGAATGATGGCCGAGGTCCGCAAGCTGTCGGCCGGCCCGATCCGCTGGATCATCAACACACACCTCCATCCGGATCACTGGGGCGGCAACGAAGCCATCGCCGGCCTGCCCCCGGACACCCTGGCGCCCCTCAAGATCGCCGCGCACGAGAACATGCTCAACCGCTTGACGACGGCGGAAGCGACGGCGCGGGCGCCTGAGGTACAGCGGGGGCTGCCGTACAACGAGTACTTCACGCCGACCAAAGACGTGTACTTCAATGGCGAGGCGGTCGTGCTCTATCACGAGCCCAAGGCGCACACCGACGGCGACACGGTCGTGCTGTTCCGCGGCTCCGACGTCGTCAGCACCGGCGACATCTTCACGCCCGGTGGGTATCCCTTCATCGACATCGACAACGGCGGCAGCGTCAAGGGCGAGATCGACGCGCTCAATCACATCCTGCAGTTGACCGTGCCGGAAAAGACTCAAGAAGGTGGCACGTACGTCATTCCCGGCCACGGGCGCATCTGCGACGAAGCCGACGTCGTCGAGTTCCGGGACATGGTGGTGATCATCCGCGATCGCATCCAGGACGCGATCAACAAGCGGATGACGCTCGACCAGGTGAAGGCGGCCAGACTCACGCGGGACTATGACACGCAGTACGTCTCACCGACCAGCTTCGTCACGACCGATCGATTCGTCGAAGCGGTGTACAAGAGCCTGTCGCAAGCGAGCGCCCCGGCGAGAGGTCCGGCAGCTCCGGCCGCTCCCGGCAACCGGGGCCAGACTCCTGGTAATCGTGGACAGGCTCCAGCGGGACGGAGATAGCGATGCGAGCATCAGCTCGAGTCATCCTCGCCTTGCTCTGCGCAGCCAGCGTCCCGGTGCTGCTATCGGCCCAGGCGCCGGGCGGCGCGCAGGGAGGACGCGGAGGGCCGCCGCCGCCTCCACGGCAGGCCGCTCCTATCGATCTCACCGGCAACTGGGTGTCGATCGTCAGCGAAGACTGGCGCTGGCGGATGGTGACGCCCCTCAAGGGCGACTCGGCCAGCATTCCCATCAACTCCGCGGCGAAGGATATCGTCAATGCGTGGGATCCGGCCGCAGACGAGGCGGCAGGGCTGCAGTGCAAGGCATATGGCGCAGCCGCGATCATGCGCGTGCCGGGACGGCTCCGCATCAGCTGGCAGGACGACAACACACTGAAAATTGAAACGGACGCCGGCACACAGACACGGCTGCTCCATTTCGGAGGGCAGGCGCCGCCGAATACGCCGCCAAGCTGGCAGGGCTACTCGGTGGCTCGATGGGAACCCGGGCTGGCCCCCGCCCGGGGAGGTGTCCCGCTGGGATTTGGGGCCCGACAAGGCGTCCGGTCGCGTTCCCTGGAGGTCGTGACGACGAACCTCAGCCCGGGATATCTGCGCAAGAACGGCGTGCCCTACAGCGCGCGCACGACGCTGACGGAGTACTTCGATCGCTTCACCGAACCGGACGGCACCGAGCGGTTCACCGTAATGACGATCGTGGCGGACCCGCAGTATCTCGCCGTACCGTTTGTGACCACGTCGGACTTCAAGAAAGAGGCTGACGGCTCGAAGTGGGACCCGACGCCCTGCTCGGCGCGATAGACCACCGTCCGACCGCCCGCCGTTTTTCACAACTCCCTGACACCAACTAACCGATTGATCACCGCCGCGTAATAGATGTATAAGGTTTCGACGGTCGTCCTTGGGACGCTAACTTCCGGGTTGAGGAGGAACCGATGTCCAGACACGCGACCCGCATGGCTCTTGTCGCCCTTGTTCTCGCCGCAGCCTGCACCCTTGACACCCCCTTGTCCGCACAACGCAACGCCCGTGGCAATGCCGCGCCCCAGCCGACTGATCCGTTCATCGGGACATGGGTCCTCGATCGAGCCAAGTCCACGTTTACCGGAGCGGTGCCGGCGTGGCGGAATCACACCTTCGAGCGCGTCCCGACGGGCCTCCGCCACCTCACTGAGACGAGGCAAGGCGACGCCATCTACAAGCTGCAGTACACATTTCAGGTCGACGGCAAGGACTATCCGGCCGATGTCGCGATGTCGGTCAACACCGTGTCGTTCAAGCAGGTCGACGCCAACACGCTCGAGCGTGCCGGCAAGCTGCAGGGCGATCTCCTGGAGACGGTGACGTACCGGTTGTCGGCGGACCAGAAGGTCCTCACAATCACTCAGGAGATCCTGGCGAACAATACCAGCAGCGTGCAGCACTTCGACCGCAAGCCGTAGGTGTTTCTCTGCCTCGCCACAATTGATTCCGGGCTGCAATAGGTGTATAAGTCTGCAGCTATTTCGGTTACTGCAGCATCATCTGTGGGCCGAGGAGGAACCCTACATGTTCAGACACGCGTCCCGTCACGCTCTTGTCGCCGTCGCTCTTGTCGCTCTCGTCACCACGCTCGCTCTCGACGTC
>JBAUGX010000158.1:0-8610 GCA_049679965.1 Vicinamibacterales bacterium | reverse complement strand
CCACCGTCTTGCCGCCGGTGTTCGGTCCGGTAATCAGCAGAATGGTGGCGGGCGGAATCACCTTGATCGTGACCGGCACCGGCGGCGGGCTCGTTGCCGGCGCGCCGACTCCAGGAATGAGGAGCGGATGGCGCGCGGCCTGAAGCTCGAAGGCGCCATCAGCCGAGATCGCCGGCTCCGACCCGTCGACGGCGTCGGAGAACCGGGCGCGCGCCTGCAGGACATCGAGCGTCGCGGCCGTCTCGACCGTACGCGTCAGATCAGACGCCCGGCCGCGGAACCGATCTGTCAGGGCCAGCAGGATGCGGTGGACCTCCGCGCGCTCCTGCTCTTCGATCGCGACGATGTCGTTATTGATCTCGACCGTGCTGAGCGGCTCGAGAAACAGACTCGCGCCGCTTGTCGACGCGCCGTGCACGATGCCGGGAATACCGCTGCGATGCTCGGCTCTGACGAGGAGCACGTACCGGCCGTTGCGCTCGGTGACCACCTGATCCTGAAGGTACTTCGCCGTCTCCTTGCCGCGCAGGTACGACTCGAGCGTGCTGCGAAGGCGCGCGCGCTGCTTCCGCAGCCGTTCACGAATCACCTTCAGCTCCGGGCTCGCATGATCGAACACGTCGCCGGAAAGGTCGATCTTGTCCCGCGTCTCCGTCGTCTCGCTCCTGAAGGAGGCCGCGCCGCCGCTCGCCACTTCGAGTCGCGGAAACGATCCGGCTGCGCGGCGAATCGCGGACCGCGTTTCGTCGACCGAGTCAAGGAATGCGGCGAGGGCGAGCAGGGGAAGCGGGTCGAGCGCGGCACCTTCGACGCGGAGCGCGGCCAGGATGTCAGGCAGCCCCGCCGATGCGTGCAGCGGGAACAGCGAGTGCCGCGCCAGATAGCGGGTCGTCTCGGTCGTGTGCGCGAGAAGGTCGGCGACCTCGTGTGGATCGATCGATGGCTGAAGCCGCGCCAGGCGATCGGCTCCCATGGGCGTCAAGGCAAAGCGCTTGACGGCCTCGACGATCTTGTCGAATTCGAGCGCCCGGAGGACGCCTGGCTGCATAAGTGAATACGTTCGGGGGAGGAGGGAACACTAATTCTAATCTACGCAGTCGGGATTTGGGATTGGGGATTCGGGATTCGCTCCCCTCCTCCAAATCCCAAACCCCGAACCCCAAATCCCTACAAATGATTGATGAGTGAGGCGATATTGGCCGCGCCGAAGCCGTTGTCGATGTTCACGACCGACACGCCGGCCGAGCAGCTGTTGAGCATGCCGAGCAGCGCCGCCAGCCCTCCGAAGCTCGCGCCGTACCCGACGCTTGTCGGCACCCCGATGACGGGCACCGCCACCAGGCCCGCGACGACACTCGGGAGGGCGCCTTCCATGCCGGCGACGACGATGATGACGCGCGCCGACGCGAGGCGGGCGCGCTCGCCGAGCAGCCGATGCAGGCCGGCGACGCCGACGTCGTACACGCGGGCCACTTCGTTGCCCATCAGCTCCGCCGTTCGCGCGGCTTCCTCCGCCACGGGGAGGTCGGCCGTCCCGGCTGCCGCCACGACGATGGTGCCGTTGCCGGGCGTCACGTCCTGCTGGGCGAGGGTGATCAATCCGGCGTCAGGGTAGTAGGTGGCGTCGGGGACTCGCTCGCGCACGGCGGCAAACGACGCCTCGCTGGCGCGCGTCACGAGCAGCGTCGAGCCGCGCTCGACAATCTCGGCGGCGATGGCGGCAATCTGGAAGGGTGTCTTTCCCAGGCCGAGGACGACCTCGGGAAAGCCCTGACGGACCGAGCGATGGTGGTCGACGCGAGCGAAGCCGAGGTCCGCGTACGGCTGAGCCCGCAGGGCATCGAGGATCTGGACGTGGGCCGCGGCCGCGGCGACCTCACCTCGAACCACCTGCTCGAGCAAATCCAGAAGCTGCTTGTTTGACGTCACGTGAGAACCGCCAGTAATATTACGTGATTGCGTCAGTAGATGACCCTCGCTGAAACGCTCACCCTGTCCGCCTACTTCTTCGTCCTCATTATTCTGGCGGTGTATGGCTGGCACCGGTACTACCTGGTGTACCTGTACATGAAGAACCGCGACCGGGGACCGATCGCCGGGCCGCCGCTCGACCCGGCGCCGTTCGTGACGATTCAGCTGCCGCTCTACAACGAGATGTACGTGGCCGATCGCCTGATCGAGGCCGTCTGCCGGATCGAGTACCCGCGCGATCGTCTCGAGATCCAGGTTCTGGACGATTCGACCGACGAGACCAGGGGCATTGCGCAACTCGCGGTGCAGCGCTTCGCCGCCGAGGGCGTGGACATCAAATACCTGCACCGCGCCGATCGCCGGGGGTACAAGGCGGGGGCGCTCGAAGCCGGCCTGCAGACCTCGCGCGGCGAGTTCGTCGGCATTTTCGACGCCGACTTCATCCCGTCACGCGATTTCCTCACGCGGCTCATGCCTCATTTCGGCGATCCGAAGGTGGGGATGGTGCAGGCGCGGTGGGGCCACATCAATGCGGACTACTCGCTGCTCACGAAGATTCAGTCGATTCTGCTCGACGGACATTTCGTGCTGGAGCACGGCGGCCGCAACCGCAGCGGGCGGTTCTTCAATTTCAACGGCACGGCGGGCGTGTGGCGTCGCCGCGCGATCGACGAGGCGGGCGGCTGGCAGCACGACACGCTGACTGAAGATCTCGACCTCAGTTATCGCGCGCAGCTCATCGGGTGGCGATTCGTCTTCCTGTCGGATCTGATTGCCCCGGCCGAAGTTCCGGTGGAGATGAACGCGTTCAAGTCGCAGCAGCACCGCTGGGCCAAGGGCTCGATCCAGACGTGCCGCAAGCTGCTGCCGCGGATCCTCGCCAGCAAGCTCCCGCTCGGCGTCAAGGCTGAGGCCTTCTTCCACCTCACGGCGAACTTCAACTACATCCTGATGTGCGTCCTCTCGGTCCTGATGTTCCCGTCCATGGTCATCCGCTACAACATGGGCTGGTACGAGATGATGCTCATCGACGTGCCGCTGTTCTTCGCGGCGACGTTCTCCGTGTGCAACTTCTACATGATCTGCCAGCGCGAGATCCATCGCGACTGGCGCACCCGCATCAAGTACCTGCCGTTCCTGATGTCGATTGGCATCGGGCTGTCGATCAACAACACGCGCGCGGTCATCGAAGCGCTCTTCAACCGCCAGAGCGAGTTCACGCGGACGCCGAAGTACCGCATCGAGCGCGATGCTGACGAGTGGGTGGGCAAGAAGTATCGGCAGTCGGTGGCCGTCCAGCCGTTGGTCGAGCTGGCACTCGGCCTGTATTTCACGTGGACAGTCTTCTATGCGCTCGCCAATCAGATTTACGGCACCGTGCCGTTCCTGGTGCTGTTCCAGATCGGATTCCTCTACACCGGGATCCTTTCGATCGTCCAGCAGTACGCGGGCGAACCGGGCGTCGTGACGGCCGGCCTCGAGCCCGGCCGCCAGGGTTCCTAGCAGCCCCGCCTTCGCGCCCAGCCCGCGTCCGCAGACCAGCTGTCGGGGTATGATGGGCCTGCTATGTCGACAGTAGAGAAGCCCAAAGCGGGGCTTGAAGACACCGTCGCCACCTCGTCCGCCATCTGCTACCTCGACGGCGATAAAGGCGTCCTCGCATATTGCGGATACGACATCCACGATCTGGCGCGGCACGCGACGTTCGAGGAAGTCTGTTACCTGTTGTGGCACCGCCGGCTCCCGACCCGCGCCGAGCTGGGCGATTTGCAGTCGCAGCTGGCGGCGGAGCGGCAGCTGCCCGAACAGGTCCTGCGATTGATGAAGATGCTGCCGGCGGGCAACGGCATGGACACGCTGCGCACGCTGACGTCCTCGCTGTCCCACTACGACGCGGAGGCGGCGGACAACTCACCGCAGGCGAACGACCGTAAGGCCGTTCGGCTGACGGCGCAAATCGGCTCGCTCGTTGCCACGATGGGGCGGATGAATGCGGGCGCGAGCCCGATCCCGCCGGATCCGGTGCTCGGTCATGCGGCGAACTTCTTGTACATGCTGACGGGCGAGAGGCCGAGCGGCCTGGCGACGCGCGCGTTCGATGTGGCGCTCGTGCTGCACGCGGATCACGAGCTGAACGCCTCGACCTTCGCGGCGCGCGTGGTGGCGGCGACGCTGTCGGATATCTACTCGGCGATGGTGGCGGCCATCGGCGCGCTGAAGGGGCCGCTGCACGGCGGCGCGAATGCGGACGTCATGCGGCTGCTCCTCGAGATCGGGCCCGGCGGCCCGGTACAGAAGGCCGAGGAGATGGTCCGCGCCAAGCTCGCGAAGAAGGAGAAGATCCCCGGCTTCGGCCATCGGGTGTACCACACCGAGGATCCCCGGGCGACCCACCTGCGGCAGATGTCCAAGGATCTCGGCCAGCGAACCGGCGAGCCGATCTGGTTCGACATGTCCGAACGCATCGAGGCCATCGTCAAAGCCGAGAAGAAGCTCTACGCGAACGTCGATTTCTACTCGGCCTCGACGTACCACTCGCTCGGTATCGACACGAATCTCTTCACCCCGATCTTCGCGGTCAGCCGCGTCTCGGGATGGACCGCGCACGTGCTGGAGCAGTACGCGAACAACAGGCTCATTCGCCCGCGCGCGGAGTACGTCGGTCCGGAGTACCCGCAGACGTATCGACCCGTCGAAGCGCGGTAATCCGCTGGGACCAGCTAGCCGTTAGTGGACGCTCAACACATCCGCAATTTCTCGGTCATCGCGCACATTGACCACGGCAAATCCACCCTGGCCGATCGCTTCCTCGAGCTGACCGGGGCGCTCCAAGCGCGCGAGATGGAGGCGCAGGTCCTCGACACCATGGACCTCGAGCGGGAGCGCGGCATCACGATCAAGGCGCATCCGGTCCGGCTCACCTACGCCGCGAAGGACGGTCAACAGTACATCCTCAATCTGATCGACACGCCGGGGCATGTCGATTTCTCGTACGAAGTCACGCGGTCGCTCGCCGCGTGCGAGGGCGCGCTGCTGCTGGTCGACGCCTCGCAGGGTGTGGAGGCGCAGACGCTCGCCAACGCGTATCTCGCCGTCAACGACGGTCTCGAGATCATTCCCGTCATCAACAAGATCGATCTGCCCGGCGCCCAGCCCGAGGAGGCGCGGCGTCAAATCGAGGAGATCATCGGGCTCGACGGAGCTGGGGCGATTCTGGCGAGTGCCAAGCAGGGCACTGGCGTGCCGGAGATCCTCGAGGCGATCGTCCACCGGCTGCCGCCGCCCGCCGGCGACCCGAACGCGCCGCTCAAGGCCCTGATTTTCGATTCCTGGTACGACCCATACCGCGGCGTGGTGATCGTGGCCCGCGTGATTGACGGATCGATGCGGCCCGGCATGCGCATCCGGTTGATGGCGGAGGGCCAGGATTACGACGTCGAGCACGTGGGCTTCTTCACGCCGAAGGCGGTTCCCGCGACCGAGCTATGCGTCGGCGAGGTCGGGTTCCTCGTCGCCAACATCAAGAAGATCAGCGACGCCAAGATCGGCGACACGATCACCGAGACCGCGCGCCCGACGGCGGCGCCATTCCCCGGCTTCAAGGAACTGAAGCCGATGGTGTTCGCGGGCCTCTATCCGGTTGAGGGCCACCAGTACCCCGAGCTGCGGGATGCGCTTGAGAAGCTGCGCCTGAACGATGCGTCGTTCTTCTACGAGCCGGAGACCTCCGCCGCGCTTGGTTTCGGATTTCGCTGCGGATTTCTCGGCCTGCTCCATATGGACATCGTGCAGGAACGGCTCGAGCGCGAGTTCAACATGGATCTGGTGACGACGGCGCCGGGCGTGCTGTACCGCGTCACGACAACTGACGGCCAGGTGCTGGAGATCGACAGCCCATCGAAGCTGCCCGAGGCCGGCCGGATTGGCACGATTGAAGAACCGGTCATCACGGCGATGATTCTGACGCCGGCCGAGCACGTGGGCGGAATCCTGCAGCTGTGCCAGGACAAGCGCGGCGTGCAGAAGTCGCTCGAGTATCTGGCCTCTGACCGGGTCCTCATCACCTACGAGCTGCCGTTCAATGAGGTCGTGCTGGACTTCTACGACAGGCTCAAGACGATCTCGCGCGGGTACGCCTCGCTCGACTATCATGTGACGGGGTACTGGCCGTCGCCCCTCGTGAAGCTCGATATTCTCGTGAACGGCGACCCGGTCGATGCGCTGTCGATCATCGTCCACCGTGACACGGCGTACGAGCGGGGGCGGGCGCTGGCGTCCAAGATGCGCGAGCTGATTCCGCGGCAGATGTTCGAGGTCGCGATTCAGGCCTCGATCGGCAGCCGGGTCATCGCGCGTGAGACGGTCTCGGCGCTGAGGAAGAACGTGCTCGCGAAGTGCTACGGCGGCGACATCTCGCGGAAGCGGAAACTGCTCGAGAAGCAGAAGGAAGGCAAGAAACGGATGAAACGGGTCGGCCGCGTCGAGATCCCCCAGGAGGCGTTTCTCGCCGTCCTCAAGATGGGGACGGAAGAATAGCGGCGGCCATGCCAGAGCCGTTCAAGAAGTCCACCGTCCGCGAGTACTTCGAGTCGATCCTGGTCGCCGTGATTCTGGCGCTCTTCATCCGCACGTTTGTGGTTCAGGCGTTCAAGATTCCGACTGGCTCGATGGAGAACAATCTGCTGATCGGCGATCATCTGCTGGTCAACAAGTTCATCGTCGGCCCGTCGATGTCGAACCTCGAACGGACGCTGCTGCCGCTCGGCACGATCAGTCGGGGCGATATCGTCGTGTTCAAGTACCCGGAGGACCCCGAGCGCGATTTCATCAAGCGCGTGATCGGGCTGCCCGGCGAGACGGTCGAGCTCAGGGAAAAGAGGGTCTCAGTCAACGGCAAGATGCTCGACGAGCCCTACACCCATTTCCTCGAAGCGCCAGGGGACCCATCGGGCTTTCACGAAGTGACCTCGTCAGACGTGCGGGAGCGGTACGGCCCGGTGACGGTTCCGCCGAACCAGTATTTCGTGATGGGCGACAACCGCGACAACTCGCAGGACAGCCGCTACTGGGGCTTTCTACCGCGCGAGTATATAAAGGGCAAGGCGCTGCTCATCTATTGGTCGTATGATCCGGAAAGCGTCACGCTGACGCGTTGGGGCCGCATGCTGCGGTTGATCCATTGATCAAATTCATCCTGAAGCTTGCCATCGTCGTCCTTCTTGCCAATGCCGCCTGGCGTGCCGGGACGGTCTACCTGGCCCACTACAAGTTCCAGGACGCCGTCATCGGCATGGTGCAGTACCGGGGTCTCAAGACCGACCCGCAGATCCGGAAGCAAATCCTCCAGCAGGCGGCCGAGTCCGACATTCCCCTCGTTGACGACAGATTGTTCATCACGCGAGAGGGCAATCACACGATCGTCGATGGTTCGTACGCGCTGTCCGCCGACATCTTTCCCGGGTACCCGCACACCTTCTCCTTCAGCATTCACCTGGACGTCCCGACCTCGACGCTTCCGTAGCCGCGGCATCTCCCGACAGATCAGGGGAACAGACGTTCCCGGACAAGTCTCGCGGTGACGCCGGAGACGACGAGGCGCTTATGACGGCTCCGTTCGCCAGAGAGAATGGTGACGGCGCGACGTGGTACGCCGAGTGCTTCTGAAAGAAATTCGACGAGTGCCGTGTTGGCGGCGCCTTCAACCGGAGGCGCGGCGAGTCGGATGACGAGGGCGGCGTCGCGGACGCCGGCAGCGGCGGTTTTCCTGGCACGGGGAACCACGCGAACGGCAAGCTCGACGCCCGCGCTCGTCTCCCTAATTGGCGAATTCAAGGCAGGTAGCCGCTATCAAGATCCGCAGCCGCCTCCGCGACCGCGGCGCTTCGGCGAGCCAGGCCGAAGCTCGAAGAGCGAAGGCCGGGGCCCCACGCGGATCAGGGAACGTTCTGGCGGCGGCGGCGGTCGGCCTGATCCTCGTCGGCCGTCTCGGCGTGCCGCGGGCGGTGGAGCAGAATTCTGTCCTCGCGGTCGTGCGCATCCTGCGAGTGGATGTACTCGATCGTGTTGCGCAATCCCTGGATGAGCGCCTCGACCGTGGTCTCGACGTCCTTGCGCTTCAGCTTCAGCCCGTCGATTTCGCGCTGGACGTCGTCGAGCCGTGCCTGCGTTTTTTCGAGCAGCAGGTCCGACCGTCCTTCGGCCTCGCGGATGATGCGCTGGCCTTCCTGATCCGCCTGTGCCCTGATGTCGTCGGCCACGCGCTGGGCCGTCATGAGCGTGGCCCTGAGGTCTTTCTCGCGCTCCCGATGCTCGTTGAGCGCCGCCTCGGTCCGCGTCAGATCCTGACGCAGGTTGTCGGTTTCGCGCAGGGCCTGCTCGTAGTCATCGGCGACCGCAGCGAGAAACGACGCGACCTCGAGCCGGTCGAAACCGCGGAAGGCGACTCGGAACCGCTGTTGGCGCAGGTCAAGAGGACTGACATTCATGGCCGTCTGTGCTCCCGCGGGGACTTATCGGCAGATACGTGCACGTGCGACAGGGCCGAATTATACACGTCCTCGGCGGCCGAAAATCGCTGTCCCGACCCGGACCATGGTCGCCCCTTCCTCAATAGCCACCTCGAAATCGTGGCTCATGCCC
>JBAUGX010000157.1:0-40220 GCA_049679965.1 Vicinamibacterales bacterium | reverse complement strand
CGTCTCGCTCTGGCAACACGCCCGTCCAGCGACCGCGGCGTGCCTCGCCTTCGCCGCGCTCGTCTCACTTCAGGCGGGCAACCTCGCGCGTATCTTCAAGCCGATTGCCCCGCAACTCGCCAACCTCGAGTACGTGACGACGCACACCCAGCCCACCGACTCGGTGCTGGGCGCGACGAGCGGGCCCGGAGTCTTCAGGCCCCATGCCTGGTTCTACTTCTTTCTGGGCGGCCCGTTTGCGAGCGATCGTGAATTCAAGGAGCTGACCGAGGCACTTGAATCCGGGCGGATGCGGCCGAAGATTGTGGTCCTCGGAGACCACCAACTGAGCCTCTTTCCACCCGAGGCCGTGGCGTACATCCGCCTGCATTACCGGCATGTCAGCGACGACCTGTATGAACGGCTGCCGCAGTAGAGGCGGGGCGCTGTGAACCCCTTGCAGTGGGTTCGCGCCGAGATCCTTCGGTTCGCCTGGAGGCGGGGCCTCTACACGCCACCTGATCGCCGTGTGCTCGAGGGGGACATCCTGCCCGGGCTCGCCCGCGATCCGAGCATCACCCGTGTGCTCTTCGTGGGCGTTCAGTGGTACACGACGCGATACCCGGCCGAGTTCGGAGGCAAGACGTTCGCGACGATCGATCCCGACCCTGAGGTCGCCGGCCTTGGGGGCCATCCGCACGCCATCGGCCGGATCCAGGACGTCGAGCGGCATTTCCCCGGTGTCGTCTTCGACGCGATCGTCATGACGGGCGTCATCGGCTACGGCCTCGACGATCGGGACGAGGTCGATCGCGCGCTCTCCGCCTGCGCCGGAGCGCTGCGGCCCGGCGGCTGGCTCATCCTGGGCGTCGACGAGCTGAGGCCCACGCACGTGGACCCGTGTGCGAGCCCCGCGATCGAAGCTTTCGAGCCGCGGCCCTTCGGCACCTCCGCGTCGGCGCGCCTCGACATCGCGATCCCGTTCAAGGAGCGGCGGCACACGTTCCTGTTCTGGAAGAGGAAGGGGACCCCATGAGGTATCGTTCTTGATCTTGCGCTACTCGGAGTGGTTGACACTGGGGTTCTTCTCGTGGCTTGTTGCGGCAACCGGGCTGCGCCCGTTCCCGCGCGAGCGGCGGTTGCAGGTGGCCATCGGAGGATCCCTCATCGCCGCTGCCGTGGTGGCCGTCGCCAGATTCGGCCCGGCGTCGATGCGAGACTGGATGCCGGCGCTCTACATCCTCCTTGGGTACTTTCTCTCGGGCCGCCTCTTCTTCTCGCCGTCGTTAGGTTTCGAGGCGTGGCTGGCGGACTGGGATCGGCGGACGCTCGGCGATCCGACGACGCGGTTTGCCAGCTGGCCGCCCGCCATCCTCGTGTATCTCGACATCGTCTACGTCGGCTGTCCGCTTCTGGTGCCCGGTGGGTTCGCGTACCTGGCGTGGACGGGCCATGCGGCTCTGGCGGATCGATACTGGACGATGGTTGCCGCGGCGGATTTTGGCGCGTTCGCGCCGCTCGCCCTGGCGCAGGCCCGCCCGCCGTGGGCCCTCGAGCGCGCGGCGGCGTTTCGCGGACGCGCGGTCCATCGTTTCGCATCCGGCTTCGTCCGGCATGCCACGATCGGCGCGAACACGTTTCCAAGCGGGCACGTCGCGGTATCGCTGGCCGTGTCGCTGGCCGTGATGGCCGCCGAGCCCGCGGCCGGGGTCGTCCTGCTGATCCTGACGGCCAGCATTGCGGTGGCCTGCGTGGTTGGCCGATATCACTATGTGGTCGATGTGGTGACCGGGACCGCGCTCGCGCTGCTGATGTGGGGAGCGGTCGCGGCGCTGGGGATTTGACCACCGGGCTGTGATACGCTTCAAGATTCCGTCATGACAGACCACATTCGTTCGTCGTCTCCCTCCGCTCCCGGCTCGAAGGGCGCGGTGTTACGGCGGCTGTTTGCGTCGCCAGCGCCGATCGTGATTGCCGGCGCGCACGACGGGCTCACCGCCAGGCTCGTGGAAGAAGCCGGATTCGACGGGGTGTGGGCGAGCGGCTTCGAGATCAGCGCCAGCTACGGCGTGCCCGACGCCAGTATCCTCACCATGAGCGAGACGCTCGCCGCCTCGCGCGTGATGAGCGAGGCCATCGGCATTCCGGTGATTGCGGATTGCGACACCGGCTTTGGCAACTCCATCAACGTGATTCGCACGGTCCAGTCATTCGAGGCGGCCGGGGTCGCCGGGTTGTGCATCGAGGACAACGTCTTCCCGAAACGCTGCAGCTTCTATCCGGGCGTCAAGCGGCTGCTCGCGGACACCGACGAACAGGCCCTCAAGATTCGTGCGGCCGTCGACGCGAGTTCCAGGGATTTCGTCGTCATTGCGCGTACCGAGGCGCTCATCGCGGGCTGGGGTCTGGACGAAGCCCTCCGGCGTGGCCGTGCGTACGCCGATGCGGGCGCCGATGCCGTGCTGATTCATTCGCGGCACTCCACGCCCGATGAGATCGCGCAGTTCGCCAACCAGTGGGATCGGCTGACGCCGCTCGTGTGCGTGCCGACGACCTACCGGACGGTCGCGGTCGAGGAACTGGCGCGCATGGGCTTCAAGATGGTGATTTTCGCCAACCACGGCCTGCGCGCTGAAATCCGCGCGATCCAGGAAACGTTGCAGACCCTGCGGAAGGCGGGGAACACGGGGTCGGTCGAAGACCGTATCGTGCCGCTGTCGGAAGTCTATCGGCTGGTCAATCTGAACCAGATGAAGGCCGATGAACAAGCGTACCTGCCGCCCGACATCGAGTCGGTGAAGGCCGTGATCCTGGCGGCGGGCTTCGACCGGCGGCTCATGCCGCTGGTCTCCGATCGGCCAAAGGCGATGCTCGAGGTGAAGGGCAAGCCGATCCTCGAGCGGCAGATCGACGCCCTGCAACAGCTCGGCGTCCGTCAGATCGCCGTCGTTCGCGGCTACAAGAAAGAGCAGATGACGCTGCCGAACGTGAAGTACTACGACAACGACGCCTTCGAAGAGAGCGGCGAGATGGAGAGCCTGCTGCGGGCGGGCGCGGAACTGTCGGGGCCGGTCGTGGTGATGTACGGCGACATCCTGTTCGACCGCAACATCCTCGAGCGGCTGTTGCAGAGCCCGGACGACATCACGCTGGTCTGCGACCGCTCGTGGCCCGACATGCGCGCCGGCCGAGAGGGGATCGGACCGGATCTGGTCATCGAATCGCCGACGCCGCGGCGCCATCACCGGTTCCTGGCCGACGATCAGCCGGTCAGCGTCACACACATCGGTCAGTCGATCGACCCAACCGAGGCGACGGCGGAATTCATCGGAATGGCCAAGCTGTCGGCGAGGGGCTGCCAGATTCTGGGCGAGGTGTATCGCGATCTCCGAGAACGCGGCGCCGAGGAGCCCATGCACGAGTCGCCGTCGTTCCGAACGGCCAAACTCACCGACCTGCTGCACGAAGTGATTGCGCGCGGCCACTCGGTCGCCTCGGTCGGGATCTACCAGGGATGGCTCGAGGTCGACACGTTCGACGACTACCGCCGCGCGTGGACCGAAGTTGGGTAGGCAGTTCCTCGATCTGCTCGAGCGCCTCGGCTACGACTTCTTCACCGGCGTTCCGTGTTCGCTCTTCACGGGCGTGACGCGCATCCTCGACGACGAGCCGCGCTATGGCTACGTCAGCGCCGTCCGAGAGGACTCGGCGATGGGCATCGCCGCCGGCGCCTATTTCGGCGGCCGCCAACCGGTCGTCTTCATGCAGAACAGCGGCCTCGGCGTCAGCATCAATGCCTTGGTGTCGCTGCATCAGATCTACGACATTCCGACCCTCCTGGTCGTGAGTTGGCGGGGGCAGGGCGGGAAGGATGCGCCGGAACATCTCGTGATGGGGGCGATCATGGAGGAGTGCCTGCGCCTCCTTCAGGTGCCGTTTGCTGTTTTCGATCCGAACACGCTCGAGCGTGACGTCGAATCGCTGACCCGGACGATGCACCAGACCGGCAAGCCCGTCGCGCTCGTGGTCCCGAAGGGTATGCTGCAATGAAACGCGCAGCGGCCGTCGCGCGAGTCGCGCAGGCGCTCGGGCCCCATCGCCTCATCGTGGCCTGCAACGGCATGATCGGGCGCGAGCTGTACACGCAGGCCGACGCGCCCACGCGCTTCTACATGATCGGCTCGATGGGGCTGGCCTCCTCGATCGGCCTGGGTCTGGCCCTCACGCAGCCGTCCAAACCGGTCGTCGTCTTCGACGGCGACGGCAACGTGCTGATGAACATGGGCACGCTTGGCAGCGTGGCGGCCGCCGGCGTCAAGAACTTCTATCACGTCGTGTTCGACAACGCCGCACACGGTTCGACTGGCGATCAGCGCACGATTTCCGACCGGGTGCCGCTCGAGGAAGTGGCCCGCGCGGCCGGCTATCGCCGCGCCCTGCGGGTGAAAGGGCCCGAGGGGCTCGACGCGGCGCTCACGACATTCTTCGACGATCCAGGTCCGGCGATGCTGCTCGTTGAGGTCGAACGGGGCAATCAGCCGGGCATCGGCCGCGTGGAGCCGGAGCCTCCGGAGCTAGCGGCCAGGTTCCGGAGGAGCGCGTGCGGTCGGTGAAGACGATTCTCTTGAACCCCGGGCCGGTGAACGTCAGCGCGCGCGTGCGCGAGGCGTTGAACGGCCCCGACCTGTGCCATCGCGAGCCCGAGTACTTCGATCTGCAGGACGCCATTCGCGCGCGGCTGCTACAGGTGTTCGACGCGCCCGTTGACGAATACTCGTCGGTCCTGTTGACCGGCAGCGGCACGGCCATGGTCGAGGCCATGGTCAGTTCTGGCGTCTCCGCGAACGGGCGTCTGCTCGTCGTGCAGAACGGGGTGTATGGTGAACGCATCGCCGCCATGGCCAGGCTTCACGGCATCGCCTATGACGTCCTCGAGTACGGATGGACCGAACGGCCCGAGCTCGACGCGATCGGCGCTCAGTTGCGCGCCGGCCGGTATGAAGCCCTTGCCATCGTTCACCACGAGACCACGACGGGGCTGCTCAACGATCTGGCGGCGGTCGCCGCGCTATGCCGCCGCGCCGGCGTGAGAGTGCTCGTGGACGCCGTGAGCGCGCTTGGCGGCGAGCCGTTCAACTTCCGGGACTGGCGGCCCGACGCGGTCGCCTGCACCGCCAACAAGTGCGTGCAGGGCCTGCCGGGTCTGTCCTTCGCGCTCGTCCGGCGTGACTTCGCGCGCGCGATGGCCGGATTCCCCGAGCGCAGCCTCTACCTGCACCTGCCTCGTCATCACGACGAGCAAGAGCGCCGCTCGACTCCGTTCACGCCGGCCGTCCAGGTCGGCTACGCGTTGCGCGCGGCGCTTGATGAGCTCGCCGAGGAAACGGTCGCCTCGCGCATCGCGCGCTACGGGCGCGCCTCTGCGATCGTGCGCGAGGGGATCGTCGCCCTCGGGTTCGAGCTCCTGCTGCCGCCCTCGCTCCGGTCGAACACGATGACGGCGATTCGGTTGCCGCGCGAGTTGAGTTACGGCGTGCTGCACGACGCGCTTCGGCGAGCGGGCTTCGTGATCTATGCCGGACAGGGGCCGCTCGCCGCCACGCTCTTCCGCGTCGCGACGATGGGCGACGTGACGGAGGGCGACTACCGCCGCTTCGTGCAGGCGCTGGGGATGTCGGTTGAAAGTGAAAAGGGAAAAGTCAAAAGGTAAAAGGACCTGAATGAGCGGCCCTCCGCAGCAGGCGATCATTCTGGCGGCTGGCATGGGCACGCGGCTCCGGTCGCTCGTCACGGACCTTCCCAAGGGGCTGATTGAGCTCTCAGGCGAGACGCTGGTCGGCCGATCCGTGCGGCTGCTCGGTGAGGTTGGCATCCAACGCGTCACCATCGTGGCTGGCTATGCCGCGGAGCACTATCGCGCGTTCGCCGCGAGCCGGCCCGGCGTCCACGTCGTGATCAACAGCGCCTACGCGACGACCGGCAGCATGGCGTCGCTGGCCGTGGCCCTCGAAGACACGCATGAGGACGTCCTCGTTCTCGAAAGCGACATCGTCTACGAACGGCGCGCCCTGACGGCGCTCGTCGACCAGCCGGGCGCCGATGCCACGCTCGTGTCTGGTCCGACCGGCGCTGGCGACGAGGTGTGGGTGTGGGCCGTCGAGGGACGGTTACGCGCGATGAGCAAGCGTCTGGACGACCTGCCTGGCGGCGCGACGGGTGAGTTCGTCGGGATCACACGGTTATCGACTGCCGCGGCAGCCGGCATGCTCGATCGATTCAAGGCGGTCGTGGTGACGCGCGGTCACGGACGAATGGACTACGAAACGGACGCGCTGGTGGAGGTCGCCGCGCATTTTCCCATTCTGGCCGTGCTTGTCCCGGACCTGCAATGGGGTGAGATTGACGACGAGCGTCACTTTGAGCGCGTGGCGCGCACGGTATGGCCGGCGATCAGCCGATAGTAGAATCAAATCTTCCCAGTATGGGTTTTCTGATGTGTGGGCGATCGTGTCGGAGAGCCGGCATTACTGTCGCGCTCGCGGTCACCGTGTGTCTCGCCCTGCCCCAGACGGCTCGCGCGCAGGTCCGGGCGCTGGCGACAGGTGCAATCGAGGGCGTCGTCTCCACGCAGAGCGGCACGATTACCCTGCCAGGCGCGCTCGTGGTGGTCCGCGACGCCTTCGACGTTCAGCTGAACGAGCAGGTGACGGATAACGACGGGCGCTTCCGCATGGGCGACCTGCCGCCCGGCGCGTACCGCGTGGTGGCCGCGATATCCGGTTTCGATGCCAAGGTGGCGTCGGTAGTGGTGGTGGCCGGCGGGATTACCAGAGCCAACCTCGACCTCTCGCAAGCGAAGTTCGAGGAGGTGGTCAACGTCACGGCCCCCGAGGCCATCGTGACACCCGGCGAGACGCTCAGCGGGGCCGAAACGATCGGCAGCAAGGAGACGGATCAATTCTCTCCGGGGGGCGGCCTGTCCGGAGCGATACGCCTGCTGATCAGCGCGATCGAGGTCCCTGGCGGCGTGAGCATCAAGGGCGGTCGCCCAACCCAGACGGGCGTGCAGATCGGCTCGACCTCAATCACCGATCCGTCGCTCGGCCTGGCGCACATGACCCTCCCCGACGACGCGATCGAGTCGGTGTCGGTGCTGCCCAATCCGTATGCGGTCGAGTTCGGGCGTTTCTCGTCGGGCCTCGTGATGATCCAGACACGGCGGGCGGGCGACAGCTGGAAGATCAGGTTGAACAATCTGACTCCCCAGTTTCGGACCGGCCGCAGGCAGTTGCTCGTGAACATCACGGGCCTCGCCGGGCTCGATCCGCGCGTTGAAGTAGGCGGGCCGATCATCAAGGGCCGGCTCTTTCTCGAACAGACGGCGCAGTACAAGTACAGCTCAGACGAAATCCCGACCCTCCCGGAGGACGAGCGGCGTATTACGAATTGGCTCACGGCCTTTACGCGGGTTGACGCGAATCTGTCTCCGCGGCATTCGCTGGTGGCAACCGGGGGCCTGATGCCGACGAACATCACGTACGCGTCGCTCGGCACGTTCACGCCGGCCGAGGCCACGCTCGACTTTCGTGATCGCGTGAACCACGTCGCCGTCACGGAGCGGGCGGTCTGGGGCGACTCGCTCGTCGGCGAAACGACGTTTCGGCTGGATCAATTCGACACGGAGGTGACGGCCCGTGGTACCGCACCAATGGAACTGTGGCCGGATACGACGCTCGGCAATTTCTTCAATGACGGGCGCCGGACACCGTCGGTGTTCCAGTGGATTGAGATGTTCTCGGGGTCGCGGAACGGTGCGGGCGGCTTGCATCTCTACAAGTTTGGCGTCGACGTCCTGCGGAGTCACTATCAGGGGACGAGCGCGGCCCGTCCGGTGATCATCAAGCGCGAGGATGGCACGCCGTCGCGCCAGGTGGAGTTCAGCGTGCCCAGCACCACTCAGGACGTGCGAAGCACCGACGTGGCGTTTTTCGCGCAGGATCGTTTCCAGCCGACCAATCGTTGGTTTATCGAGTATGGCGGGCGCATCGATCGCGACGGCATCCTCGATCAATGGAATGTCACCCCCCGCGTGGGCGCTGCCGTCCTGCTTAACGCGTCGGGCACGTCGGTCGTGCGTGGAGGCTTCGGCCTCTTCTATGAGCGCACGCCATCGGCGGCTGGCGCCTTCAAGCAGTTCGAGGAGAAGATTGAAACCCGGTTCGATGCGTCGGGCAATCCCGTTTGCTGTCCGGTGAGGTTCACGCACGTGACAGCACCGGACCTGTCGACCGCGCGCAGCGCCACCTGGGACGTCGCCTACGACTATCGCTTCAACCCACGATGGTCGTTTCACGCGAGCACGCTCGATCGGCGCTCGAGTCGCGAACTGGTGGTCGATCCGCAGGTCATCGACCCGCTCCTTGGCACTGGCCGGCTGCTGCTCAGCAGTACGGGCGAGTCGCGCTATCGCGATCTGGAGGTCGGGGTGCATTTCTCGCGTGAGCCCCGGTTTGATGCCAACCTCTCGTACGTCTTTTCCATCGCGCGGGGGGAATCGAACCCCTTCGCGGGCTACTTCGACACGGCGCTGGGAGCCATCATCAACCCGAACTCGTCGGTCCCGACCGATATCCCGCACCGGCTGCTGGGGCGCGCGCGCTTCATGCCGACGGAGCGGTGGCTGCTGCTCGGTCTCGTGGAGTGGCACACTGGAGGGCCGTACTCGATCGTCAGTGACTCGCTCGACTTCGTTGGGCCGCGCAACGAGTTGCGATTCCCGAACTACTTCCGCCTCGATGTCGGCTTCGAGCGCCGCTTCACGCTCGGCAAATTCCGGCCGTGGATCGGTCTCCGCATCCCGAATGTCCTCGACGCGCCGCTGCCGGGCGAGATCCAGGCCAACCAGGGGTCGCCAAATTTCGGGAAACTCTATCCCTCGGACTACCGGCAGCTTCGGCTGCAGGTGCGCTTCGAGCGTTGAGCCGTGCCGCGCCTGTTTTCCCAACGCTTCATCGTCCCATTCCTGAGCCTGCTGGCCGCCGGCGGGCTGGTCGCTGTCGTCGCGCCCCCGCAGGACGGGCCCGGAGAATTCTCGCCGCGTGCGCAGGTGGCCCCACCGGCGCCTGGGGCGCGCGTGCTCATCATCGGCATCGACGGGCTGGGCGCGGCTGAGCTGCGCGCCAGGCCGCTCGAGAACGTCGGGCGCCTCATGCGGGAGGGCGCATCGACGCTGCACGCCCGCGGCGTCCTGCCGACTGACAGCAGCCCCAACTGGGCCTCGATGATCATGGGTGCGCCCCCAGAACTCCACGGAGTCACGTCCAACGACTGGAGCCCGAGCCGACCTGGTGTTCCGCTGATCGGCAGCACCCCGTCGGTCCGGTGGCCGACGATCTTCGGCATCGTGCGAAGCGAGCGCCCAGCAGCCGTCACCGGCGTCTTTCATGAATGGGACGGATTCGCACGGCTCATCGAACCTAGCGTGGCCACCGTGATCGAACGTCACCGGACAGCGGAAAGAACGGCTGAGCGGGCGGCGGCGTTCATTCGGGAGCAGGGTCCGATGCTGACCTTCGTACATCTGGACCTGGTCGATCTGGCCGGTCATGAGTCGGGCTGGGACAGCCGCGAGTACCAAGGAGCGGCGCAGTTAGCTGACACGCTGGTCGGGCTGCTGCTGGCCGCGGTTCGCGATAGCGGGGCAGAGGCGCAGACGACGGTCCTCGTGACGTCCGACCATGGAGGAACGGGCTACAGCCACGGCGGCGCGACGCTCCTGGAGCTGGAGATTCCGTGGATCGCCCGAGGCGCGGGAATCGCCCGTGGCGTGGTGATCGAGCGAGCCGTGAGCACATCCGATACGGCGCCCACGGTGGCCGCTCTGCTGGGGCTGCGGGTCCCGCCGGTCTGGACGGGGCGCCCGGTCGCCGAGGCCTTTGAAAAGTAGCCAGGGATCAGGCGTGAAGATACATTCACCTTTCCTGCTCGCCCTTATCGGGATGGCCGTGATGACCGTGCCCGTTGGCGCCCAGGCTCCGCCACCGACCATCGACGCACTCGAACGCGCCGCTGCTGCCGAACCCGAGAATCTCCGGGTGGCGGCAGACTACCGGCAGCTGGTGATCGCCAGCGGACGGTTCGATCGCTCGATTGATTTCCTGGACAAGCTGGCGGATCGGAAGGGGAGCGGGCCGAACGTCAAAATCAGTCTCGCGCTGGCCTACGTGGACAAGGTGCCGACCTCCAGCGACTGGAGCCGGCTCCACCTCGGGCGGGACGGGATCCGTGCGCTCGACCAGTCGATCAAGCAGCGCCCGAACGCGCTCGCGTACTATATCCGTGGCCTCATCAAGCTCTACTACAACAGATTCATCTTCAACCAGATTCGGGGAGGCATCGCGGATTTGCGCACGGCGCTCGCGCTCGCCCGTCCCGACACGCCCCCGGCGCTCGTCTCGCGGATCTATATTGCGCTCGGCGATGGCCTGTGGCGGCTCGAGGAGAAGCAGGACAGGGAGAAGGCGCTCGAGATCTGGAGGGCCGGCGCCGCTCGGTTCCCGTCCGACCCGGCGCTCCACATCCGGATCTCGGCTGACGAAGCGATAGTGCGCGACGTCGTCAGCGCGACTCTCTATGCAGGGACGCGAGTCGATACGAGCCTGCGAGATGTTGTTCCCTGACGGCACGAATGCGTTCCAGCCAGTAGTCGTTGGTCAGCTTTCGTTGCATCTGGTCGGTGAACTGGCCTTCACGCTCCGCCTTCCACCTGCGCAGATTCTCGGTCGTGACTTCGCGGAACGAGTTCACCACGACCACTGGAAACCCCTCCTCGCGATAGAGGACGTCGAGCGGTGACGTCTTCACGATGGGAATCGTGTCGAGGAACAGGCACTCCCACGTGCGGAAGCAGTCGAGTCCTTTTCCGCGCGGCGAGACCTCGAAGGCGAACTCATCGTGTATCCGCCAGTACTCCGCCTGTTTCAGCCTCTTCTCGACGAAGTAGCAGTCCGGCTGATCGTGGAGCTGCGCGGACGCCTCTGCCCGATCGGGAATCATGTCGGCGTTGGTCACCAGCTGCTGATTCCGGTGAAACGTACAGAGCACCCGCAGGGGTTTCTGGGCGAGGGGGCGGACGCGAGGCCTGACGGCCTGGAGCAGCGCTTGATCGCCCATGCCGTTTCTCGTCAGCGACGCGTCGAAGGGGATCTTGCCGAGCAGCATGGTGATGAGAAATCCGAGCCGCTTCTCGAGCTTCGTATAGACAGGATTGTCGATGCCGATCGGGAGCCGCGTCAGCTTCGGGTGGCGATCAGTCAGGTCGCAGTTCTGTGCGAACCAATGGACGATCCGGTCGTCGTCGAGCAGGTGCGCGAACTCGCGAACCGGGCTGATGTCAGAGTCGCCGGTCACGAGCACGACGGGTCCAGCCGTCCGCGGCAGCACGAGTCGAACGAACGCCTCGAGATGATCGGTCTTGACGTGGACGGTGTCGCCGGCCGCGATCTCCGGCGCGATGTCGGCCAGCATGTCGACGGGAATCTGCGGCCGATCGCGGTGCTCGACGTTGGCGCCGTAGTCGATGACGACGTCGCAGCCCTCGCGCAGGCCTTCGCTGTGCACCAGGTGCGTGCCCAACGCGGGATCGCAGGAGCAGCTTCGCCCACGGACGGACGTCTTGCCTCGCAGAAAGGCCCGCGCGCGTCGTCTGGCCCCTCGAGCGAAGGCTGCTCTCAGGAGGCCTTCGACGACGTCCTCGGCGCCAAAGGCCAGATCTTTGAGCAAGCGGCCGCGGCGCACGCGGAGGACGGTGCGATCGAGACCCTTGTAGACCGCGAACCATGCCCGGGCGATGGCATCGAGCGACGTGGGCACCCAGGGCGCCACGATGTTGCGGGTGGAGATCCACGGCACCGGGTCGCACGAGCTCACGTCCACTTCGTCATCAGTGAGCACGAGACCGCGCTCGCGTTCGAAGCGGTACAGCAGGTTTGTCAGCAGCGCCTGGTCGTATCGATGATTGGCGCGGCTGGCACCCGGAGGCGCGATCCACTCTGCCGTGAGCGCCGCGTCACGCCACTGGGCCACGAGGTCGCGAATCTCCGGCCGGGAGGGATCGAGGCCCACAACGCCCGCCGCACGGCATCGCTTCCGATGATCCGCCTCGGGGACGTGCATGAGCGCCAGCGTGCGCGGATGGCACCAGCGGGTCAACGGAGACTGGCCGACGAGCGTGATGCTGCCGTGCCGATCGATACGGTCGACCAGCGGGGCGAGCGAGCGCTTGATGATCGTCGCCGCGTCGAGCCACAGGATCGGACCGCTCACCGTCGCCATGAGCTCGTCGAGGACGATCGGTTTCCACGCGCACGACGAGAGTTGCCGCACGTGGACGGGATATCGATCGAACAGGAACGGCCGGACGGCGCACCACGGGAATCGAGACGCGAGCCGGACGCGGTCGGCGTCGGTCAGGCCGAGGTCAATGGCGATAAACGCGTGCGTCGATGATGCGCCGTGCCGCTCGGCGCTGGCGAGCAGCTGCCAGAGTGAGCGGGCGTACCGGTGATTGGCGGCGGAGACGACGGTCGCTCTTGTGACGATGCCCTCCCGATGAGGTATTCTACCGCCGCCATTCCGATGCAGAGATCCTCGCTGCGCGTCGCTGTCGCGCTTGCCGCGACGGGCGTCCGGGCGTGGCACCGCACCGTCCTCGAGCATATCCGCGCACTCGAAGGCGTCGTGGCGATTGCCGTGATCGCCGATCGCGCCGACGGGACGCGATCTGACGCCGAGCCCTCGGATCCCCTTCTGCGGCTGCTGTCGATCGACCACGTTGTTCGTGACGTGCCGCGGATCCCGTTCACGGAGGGTGTCGTTCGTCAGGGCCGTTTCGAGGTGCTGATCGACCTGGCCGGGATCGATCTCGATGAGCCTCCATCGTGTGGCGTCTGGCGATACGGCTTTGGCGACGGCCGTCTGCTCGCCGACGGGGCGGCGGGCACCGTGGCTCGGTTGTACCGACTGACCGCCGACCCCGATCGCGCGGTCGTTCTCCGCGATGGCTGGTATCGGGCGCGCACACCGGACGCCTGGGGCACGCCCTCGGTGGCCGCCAGGGTCGCGCCGTGGTGTGCGCGGGCCCTTCGGCAGATCGCCGGTGGCGACGAAGAAACACTGGCCGCCAACCCGCAGTCGACCGCCGGGTGTCGGGACAGGGAGCCACCCGACGCGCCGCGTTCGCGGGCCGTCGCCGTGGGCGACGAAGTGCGCAAGTGGCTGCGGCGCGAGCGGTGGACCATCGGGCTCGTGGCAAAGCCGATCGAGGACATCCTCGCACGCGGCACACTGCCCGAGCCCACCTGGCTTCGCGACCAGCCAGCCGATCGGTTCTACGCGGATCCGTTTCCGGTGGCGTCCAGTCCCGACGGAATGCGCGTGCTGGTTGAGGACTATCGCTACCGGTCGGGGCGGAAGGGCCTGACCGAGATTGACATCGGCCGCGACGGATCGGTGCGGCAAGCGACCGAGCAGGAGACGCTGCCATCGCCCGCGTCGTACCCGTTTCTGCTCCGGCGTGACGGTGCGGTCATGTGCGTGCCGGAGACGTCCGGCGCCCGTGTCGCGCGGGCGTTCGCCCGCGACAGCGCGACCGGTGCGTGGTCGCCACGGACGGATCTGGTTCGTGGACTCGCGGTTGTCGATCCCACGTTGGTCGAGTGGAACGGCGCTTGGTGGCTGTTCTGCACCAAACAGGGCGACGAGGACCAGACGGAGCTGTATCTGTTTTGCGCCCCATCGTGGGCGGGTCCCTGGGAGCCGCACCCGCTCAATCCGGTGAAGGCGGACACGCGTTCCGCGCGTCCCGCCGGAGGGTGCTTCGAGCTCGGCGGAGTGCTGTACCGGCCCGCCCAGAACTGCGCCCGGCGGTACGGCGCCGGCATCACCATCAATAGAATTGTCGAGCTCACCCCGCGGCGGTTCCGGGAAGAGCCGGTGCTTTCCCTGCGCCCGTCCCCCTCGTCGCCCTGGCCGGACGGCCTGCACACGATCAACTCGATCGACGACATGACCGTCGTGGACGGCCTGCGCGTGGAACGGCGGTGGCGGCGAGATGAGAAGTGAGATGATTGGCTCGGAGGAGTCGCCTAGGTGTTGACGATCGCGTTGGAGCTGGCGGCCGCGGCCGCGGCCGTCTGGATCATCTATCTCATCTATATCGAGTTGCGAAACGCCGACCACGTGTGGCACGCGCCGTGTATCACGCCGCCGTCCACGCGCGAGGATGTGCTGTACGTGATTCGCTCCTTCCGGCGGGTCGCGGAAGGGAAGGGCATCAACTGGTGGCTGGACTACGGCACGCTGCTGGGCGCCTGGCGCATCGCCGGCATGATGCCCTTCGATCATGACGGCGATCTGTCGTACGCGGCCGAGCACAAGCCGCTCCTCGAGCAGTGCCGGGGCGAGCTGGCGGCGCTCGGCATCGAGCTGAACACGGAGCGCGGCATCATGTTTTATCGAGGCGAGAAGCTCGTCGACATCGAGCCGTGGTGCATCTACGGCAAGGTGCGCTGCCGTGAGGATCCCGCGACGCGCGTCGGGCTGTTGAAGGTGCTGCGTCCGCTCTTCGACGATTTCCCGCCAGAGTGGATCGAGCCGACCTGGCGCGTGGAGTTCGAAGGCGACGTCTATCCCTGTCCGAACCATCCGGAGCGGCTGCTGCGCAAGCGGTATCCGACGTGCCGGATCCATCTGCGGCTCTGCTTTCCGCACAAGCAGAAGTGCTGGGTGTCTGGTGATTTCTGGCGGGAGTCGTGGAAGATCTTCCGCTCGCGCCGCGGGCCGGTGATCCAGGCGCTGGCGGTGTTCTTCATGGTGAGCCTAGGCCTGACGCCGGCGCAGGGCCAAGAGCGCCAGCCGCTCAAGCTGACGAGCCCGGCCTTCGCCGACAGCGCGACGATTCCCGCGAAGTACACGTGTGCCACGCGGTCGGGCGCCGTGTCGCCGCCCCTTGAATGGAGCGGCGTGCCAATGGGGACGGTCAGCCTCGCCTTGATCGTCCACGACCTGGAACCTCTTCCGGCGAGAGGGCTCGATGACGTCCTGCACTGGATGATATGGAACATGCCCCCCACAGCCAGGCAGCTGGCCGAGAATGTGCCACCGACGGCCCAGCTCCCGGACGGCAGCCGCCAGCTCATCGACGCCGGGGGGCGTGGCACTGCCTTTCGCGGACCCTGCGCGCCGGTCGGCCAGCCGCATCACTACGTGTTCGAGTTGTTCGCGCTGGATCGGAAGCTCGACGTGGCCGCGGGCGCGATGCGTGCCGACGTCATGAAGGCCATGGACGGCCATGTCCTCGGCCACGCGGTCCTCGTCGGATTGTTCGCCAGACCTCGCTGACCTTCGGGAGCCCCGCGACTGTGCGAGCGGCCAAGATTCCACAGTAACATCGTGGTCGATGCACACCGACGCGCAGCGGCGGGTGGGCCGCGCCGCCCTCATCCTGACCGGCGTCATCCTCGCGTCGCGCGTCTGGTTCATCTTCTTCCGTCAGCTGGGGTGGGACGAGTTCGAGCACGCGCACGCGACCTGGAGCGTGTCGCGCGGACTCGTGCCCTACCTGGACTTCTTCGAGCACCACACGCCCTGGCTGTACCTGCTGTTCGCTCCGCTCGTCCCGCGCTTCGCGACCGATACGGATCCCGCCGCGGCGGCCGGACTGCTCATCACCCTGCGGCTGATGATGTGGGCGATGAACATCGCGTCGGTCGCCTGCGTCTACGAATTGGGCCGTCTGTGGCGCGATCGCTTCACGGGCGTCCTGGCGGCGTTCCTGTTTGCCTCCGCCAGTCAGTTCCAGGACATCATGCTCGAGTACCGGCCTGACGTGCCGGCGCTGCTGTGCCTCCTGTTGTGCTTCATCGCCGCGATGCGGGCGTGGCGGTCCGATCGAGCAGGCCTCGCCGCCGTGCTGTTCGGGCTGAGTGGATTAGCCTTCGGCGGGGCGGTGCTCTTCACCCAGAAAGCGCTCTTCGCGCTGCCGGGTCTGGCGGTGGCGCTGCTCGCCTATGTGTGGGAACGGCGGAGGGAATCGACCAATGGCTGGGGCCTCCGCGCTGCCCTGGTCGCCTTGTTCGCAGTCGGTGCCGTGGCGCCCGTCGCCTGGACGGCCTACTGGTTCAACGCGCGCCATGCCCTCACCGAATTCATTCACTACAATGTCGCCTTCAATGTCGCTCAGAATGCCGCGAGGTTTTCACCACTCCTCCGGCTCCTGCAGCATCTGGTTCACACGCCCGCGCTGATGGTGCTCGGTCTCGGCGGATTCGTCGTGAGCGCGGCCGCAGCCAGGACGGGAGTGGCCGGCAGTCGGCTCGTGCTGCTCGGCACGGCGGCGAGTCTGTGGGCAGGCGTGTTCGTGCTGGGGCGCGTGTACGACCAGTACCTGGTCACCTACTTCCCACACCTTGCTGTGTTCGCCGCGTCGTGGACGCCCGATCTTGTCTCACGCATCGGTCCGCGCCTCTGTGGCCGCGCCTGGGTCCGGCCGGCGTTGGTGCTCGTGCCGCTGGCCAGCCTGGCGGCGCTCGTGGTCGGCGTGGACGACCCGTTCAGCGTCGCCGGCGCCACCATGATCATCACCTTCACGCTTGCCGCAGCACTCGCCGCGGCGGTCGTGGCGGCCTGGCAGCAGGCGCGTCCGGTGACGGCTGCGTGCGCCGCCCTGGTCGCGCTCGTGGCTCTCCAGGCGGGCAACCTGGCGCGCACCTTCCGGCCGATCGCCCCGCAGCTCGCCGACCTCGCGTACGTGACGACGCACACGCGGCCGACCGACACGCTTCTGGGCGCGTCGAGCGGCCCTGGGGTCTTTCGGCCCCATGCGTGGTACTACTTCTTTCTCGGCGGGCCCTTCGCGACCGATCGTGAATTCGCAGAACTGGTTGAGGGGCTCGAGTCGGGGCGGATCCGCCCGCAGATCGTGATCTTCGGCCAGGACGAACGCGAGCGGCTGCCCGATCGGGTATGGACGTACGTGCGCCTGCATTACCGGAATGTCGGCGGCGATCTTTATGAACGGCTGCCATAAGAAGAGCGAGTTGGCGATCGTCGCGGCGGGGATGGTGGCGTATGCGTCGATCGTCCTCTCGCATCTCGACTACGTACCCCTCTGGGACGGCCGGTTTTATGCCGATTGCATCCTGGCCGCCGCCGAGCGTTTGAGCTTTGGCGCGCTCGGCTGCGCGGGACATCCCTCACACGCCTATGTCTTCCTCGTCGCAATGGCCGTGCGACTCGCCCCAGGCAGTCTGGAGGGCGCCGCCATCGTCGTGGCCAACGTCCTGATGGGCCTCATCGCGATCGCGGCGCTGGGGCGGCTGCTCGGACACGTCCTGCCTGGCCGGCAGTGGGCCACCGAGCGCGCGCTCGCGTGCTGCGCGTTCGCGGTGCACCCGCTGTTCACCACCTCGACCCTGCAGCCGAATGTCGACTTCGGCACGCTCGTGTTCGCGCTTCCGTGTCTGTGCGCGCTGCTCGAGCGGCGCGTGCTGACGGCGGCGGTGCTGGGCTGTCTCGTGATCTTCACGAAGGAGACAGGCGTCGTCGTCTACACGACCCTTACCCTCTCCGTACTGTTCTTCGTGCTGGCGCGCCCGGCGGCGACATGGCGAGAGACCCTCGCCCGGCTCAAGCCGTTCGTGCCGCTCGCGATGCCCACTGTCCTGGGCCTGGCGATCCTGGTTGACCACAACTTCGATCTGGGGATGGTGGCGCTTCTCTCCAGCTGGAGCCCGATCCGTGCGGAGGCCGGGGTGATGGGCGCGCAACTTGTCGATGCGGTGGACGTCAGCTACTTCACTGGACTCCTCATCCTGAACTTCATGTGGGTGCCCACGATCGTCATCGCGACCGACCTCGCCCTGGGGACGGTGGCGCGGCTCCGCGGGCGGGCGGACCCCGCCCTCCTGAGCTCTTCGGGTCCGAACCGGGCGATCGTGTACGGCACGCTCCTCGCGATGCTCATCCTGACCCGTCACAAGACCTTTTCGAACTTCAGATACTTTCTGACGCTCTACCCGCTCCTGATCGGGGTCTTTGCGGTCGCCGCGGCGACCCGTGTCGGTTGGCGGCCAGCCCGCCTCGGTCTCATCGGCGCGGTGGTCGTCCTGTTTGCCGCATCGAACTTTCGCACGATCGATCCAGTGTCGCGGGCGGCGTTCGGCACCTGGCCGTTCGGGACGCACGATCTGATCGACGTGACGGCGACGACCGGCGAGTGCTGCGGCCACGGCCGCGATCAGCTCGTCTACAACTTCGAGTTCGTTCACGTGGCCAGCCTTCAGGATCGGGCGCTGCGGGCGATCCGCCCGACGGCCGATACCGTCCTCTCGATGGATCACGAGGCCAACTGGCTGACGATAGGCCGTGTGGATCCGATCACGTTCAGCCGGACCCTTCGTCGATCCGGAACGATCGAGCCGCGTGTGCTCGATACCCGCGCTCTCGCCATGGCGGCGTCGCTTCCTGATCAGATCTTTTATTTCGCGTACGAAAATGTAGAGAACGAATCGTCGCTCGCGTGGCTCAGGGAACGGTACGACGTCACCGGCGAGTTCGATTTCGACGAGCGTGGCTACCGGCTACGGGTGTACCGCCTGACGCGCCGCGAAGGCTGAGTCGCCGCGATCAGCGATGGCCACTGGAAGGACGGAAGGAGAACCGCTGATGACCGGCGAAGCTCACAAGGGCCTGCAGGCCCAGCACAGCGAGCTGCGCCAGATAGACGTTCATGCCAAGGCCGCTCACCAGACCGGCGAGGGCCGCAATGCCGCTTAGCGCCGACATCCCATAGACGACGTAGTACCGAAGGTATTCTTGGAGATAGTTGCCCTTGGTTCGAAACACGAACAGCTTGTGCACGACATACGCGTTGGTGATCGAGAGGACGTTGCTCAACACCGCCACGACCAGATAGTGAACGCGGGGAGACAAAGCGGCATAGAGCAAGACGAAGACGCCGTACCCTAGGACGGTGTTCCACACTCCGGTCACAAGGTAGCGGGACAGCTGCGCGCGGCCATCTGGGGTGGACGCGACGCTCACGGTCGCTGGCTTCTCGTTCATTGTCTATCGTGACGGTCTCACATATCATAGCCGTCAGCCGCTCTGATGCGCCCTCTTCGGCTCGCGCTCTTCATTCACTTCGTTGTCGGCGCGATCATGCTGATCGCGTGGATGCCGTCGTTGACGGAGCTGCTGGTCTTCCGCATCGCCGGTTCACCGATCATTCCGCCATTTTTCGACTGGAGCCGATTTTTTCATTTTCCAGAAAAGCGTGTCGACCTCGTGGAGTTCGTCGCCGTCTCGTCGGCCCTGTTCCTGTATTCAGCGGTGTGGGCGTGGACGCTGACGCGGCCCGGGACGTCGAAATGGACGGAGCCGGTTGCGCGCCAGCGAGTGGTCGCCGTGCTCTGGCGATTGGCCGGATCCTGGGCTATTCAGATCATCGGCCTGATCGTGGCACAGCGGGTGCTTGATGATGCCCCTGCGGCGACGGTCGCCTTCGGGATTGGCTGGGTATGTGCCATGGCGGCGCCCATCATCCCCTCGTCAGCGTGGCCGTGCCGGCTCGGGCCGCTCCTCGATGGATTGGAGCGCGCTGCTCACCGATGGACGAGCGTGGCCATGCTGGCGTGCTGCCTGGCGCTGGCCGCTTGGATGTTCGTGCCGCTACTCACACAGAATGTGAGGTTACTGAACGATCAGATCACGGCTCCGGAACAGACGCTGCTGTCAACGGGCCCGGTGAACAACCTGGATTACATTCGCGATCATGCCATCTACGGCTTGCACATCGGGTCCTCGACAACGAAACCCCAGGAAACGGCTCAGCAGAGAGCGACGTACGAAATCCCCGTGCAGATGACCCCGCTGCTGCGGGAGTGGCTGGAGGAACATCGGGCCGCTCAGTACGACCCCGCACGTGGCCATCTGACCGTGTTCGGAGGCGTGGAGGACGTCAAGACCTTCCAATCCCTTCAGGCAGCCCTTGCGAGCGATCAGGAAATCCAGAGCGTGCGGAACCTGTACGTGCTCCTCAACCAGGAGAGGCGGTATTCCAAGGAGGAAGACGAGTTTATTGACAGGAATTGGCTCGAGCTTCGGTGGCAGATGCTCAATCGCTGGGCTGTTCATCACCATAATTTCGTCTTCGGGCCCATGAATGAGCTCGATCTTGGCAAGCAACCCTCATCGATCAGCTTCCAGTACGGCTATGTCAATTCGATCGCCTTGACTGGGCTGACAAAGCTGCTGGGTGGGTTTACGCTCGAGAATTATTTTCGGGCGATCTGGCTCTTCTATCCTGTGTACATCGTGCTCCTGCTCGTCATTGGCCAGGCGTTGCTGAGGGACCGGCGCTATACCGCACTCGTGGGCCTCCTCGCGGTGGCGAGCATGCTCGCGCTGGACTACGAGAAGATCATTCGCGCACCGGGGCTGAGCCCCCTGCGGCATTTTCTCGACGTGCCGGTGGTCGGGCTGGCGGCATGGTATTGGCGCAGCAAGTACCGGCTGGCCTTGGCGGGCGCGTACGCGCTGTGTGTGCTGGAAATCGCCCTCAACCGCGAGTTTGGCGTCATTCTGTTTGGCGCGCTGATCGGTGTCGAGATTCTGCAGACATGCCAGACGGGGGTGCGAGCGCGACGGTTCGAGCTCGCATGCGGTGGCGTCGCGCTGCTCGCGGCCCTGGCGGCACTCACTTCGATCGAGTCCATCCCCAACTATATGGCGAAATATTACGCGGCAGGCTTTGCGAGTCCGCCGCTGCCTGCCGTGGAAGTGACCGTTCCGATGCTGCTCTTTACGGGCCTGTACGGCATGAGCCTGTGGCCGAGCCAGATTGACGCGCGCGCCAGGACATGCGTGCTGCTGCTCACCATGTATAGCAACGGCCTCTATCTGTATTATGTGTGGGGCGCGTCGGCGCCCCATTTTCAGAATCTCGCGCCGGTGTTTGCGTTGCTGGGCGTTGCGGCCCTGCAGGCGGCGCTGTCGCATCCAACACTGAGATTTGCAGAGACCAGGTTGCTGACGGTCGCGCAACTCGTCGTGGTTGTCGTCATTGTCGTTCCCGCCGGGCTTCACTATCGAGACGTGAAAGAGGATTTCGACAACGTCTTCAAGACCCACGTGGTACATGAGTGGAGCTTTCCGCGCGCGCATGTGGAATCGACCATCGATCCCAGGCCGCTCGAGGAGGCCGTGTCTCTCATCGAGCAATTCGAGCCGCTCTCGCGAGGGGTGTACTTCATTTCTGTGTTTGACAACCTCCTCCCGATGTTGGCGAATCGGTATAGTGCCATGCCATTTTTTGACCTCTCGTGGTTTCTCCTCACCCAGGATGAATTCGCATTGGCGAAGCAGCGAATTCTGGAGGACCGGCCCCGTCATCTCTATGTCGATCACGACATCCTGTACGACCATTCTGGAGAGGTCGCCGATTGGCGCCTGCGGAACGACGCGGAAGCCACGCACGTCGAGTCGGTTATTCGCATCAGGCGCCTGCAGGTCCTCCAGGAATTGTTCCGACAAGTCTCGGGGGACTACGTGAAAGTGGCCGAGAGTCCGCTCATTGACGTCTACCAGCGGCGGCCGCTCTGAGTGTCGGATAGCCGTTGAGTGATCGGGACCATGCTTAGTCGGTCGCCGATGTCGCGGGTGCTGGGTGTCTGTGGCGCCAGCAGCGTCCTCGGGATTTACAACCTGCTCTTCTTCAACAGGTATTTCCCCCTCACCGAAGGCTGGTTCTCGGCGTACGGCAGCCTCATTCTGCAAGGGAAGGTGCCGTACCGCGACTTCTACGTCTTTCTGACGCCGCTTTATCCGCTCCAGGTTGCGGCGTTCATGGCGGTCTTTGGCTCGCACTTCATCGCGCTCCGCATCCTGGGCGTGGGCGTCATCGTGGTCATGACCGCGACCCTGTTTCTGATCTACGCGCGATGGTTCCCGCCGTTCGCCGCCGCGTTTGCGACCGTCGTCTCGATGGTGTACTACCAGTCTGGCGTTGCCCACGTCGCGTATGACTACACGCAGTTACTGAACGCGTATGCACTGGTGGCAATCTACCTGATCGTCCGGCATGTCGAATCCCCGCCACGGGCAGACGGTCGCTTCGGTCCGTGGGACACGACCGGTCTGGCCACGGCTGGCGCGATGAGCGCGTGCGTCTTTCTGACGAAGCAGAGTAACGGCTTCTTCATCGCCTCGTGTGCGCTGCTGGCAGCCCTACTGGGCAGCGCACGGTGGGGCCTGCGGCACGCGGCGCGATCGTCGATTCCATTCATGGTCGGAGGCGCCGTGCCTGTGGCGGTGCTCGCGGCCTGGCTGTTTCGGCATGACGCGCTGGCGGCCTGTCTGCAGCAGATCTACTTCGATGCGGTTCAAGCCAAGGGATCCTGGGACAGTATTCTCTTGGGCTGGTCGAGAGATGTCCTGAACAAGAGCTACTTCATCAGCCTTCGCGAAGTCGTCTGGTACGTGATGCTGGTCGTCAGCGTGAACGGCGTCTTCCGGGCAGTCGGGAAGAGGAGGTGGAGAGGCATTGTCGACACCACCTGGTACAACGCGGTCATGGTGGGCGCGGTCGTTCTCGTGGGACTCGGGGCGATCTGGCTGCCGCTCGCTCACCCAGCGGGTGTCCGAGGATGGATTCCGCAGACCATCATCTATTGGCCTGGAATGGCGGTGGCGGTTGCGACAGCTGTCCCGGCGCTCATTGTCCTGGTTGGCGGCGTTTCTCTCGCGATGCGCAGGCCGCTCGTGGGTCCCGGAGTGCTGGCGTTCGCCATCGTGATCGTGGGGTTTATCGTCGGAAACGGTACATCGGCGGGAATCGGCGAGATCAGCTGCTTCCTCGGTTTGGGATTACTGGCGGGATGGCTGATGAGCCTTCGCGCGGACCCGATCATTGGGAAGGTGGCCCTCCTGGCGGCGAGCTTCTGCTTTACCGCCTACTTGGCCGGCCTCAAGTACGACAGCCCGTACGCCTGGTGGTCCGTTGAGCAACCGACCGTTCGCGGTGAACTTCAAACGGCAACCCTTCCCTTGCTCGACGGACTGCGCCTCTCGCCCGACACGCTGCGGACCTTCCAAGTGACGACGGAGATCGTGAAGCGGTACACGCAGCCGGGGGACGCGATTGTGGCCTTTCCACACATGCCGGCGTTCTACCTGCTCACGGACCGCTGGCCGGGAGGCAAAGCCATCGTGAGCTGGTTTGACATTCTGTCGGATGGGCAGGCGAAGGAGCAGGCGGCGGGGCTGCTGTCGCAGCCTCCCGCCGTCATCATCTATCTCGAGATGCCGGAATCGGTCTGGACCGCCCACGAACGCCTGTTCCGGCATGGAAACTCCCTTGGGCAGCGGGACATCCAGGCGGCCATTCTGACGCTGACTGCTCCTGCAGGCGCCTACGTCCTCGAAGCAAGCCTCCCGGTGCTCCGGGACTGCGTCTTGAAGGTGTGGCGGAGGAAGGCGCCTGTCGAGCAGAGAGGAAGCCCCGGCCAATCGTCATGACGGTTCCCGAGCGGGCCGCGGAGACCCCCGTCATTGGCGCCTCGCGCCGGAGCCGATGGGGTTGATCGTCTGTGGTAACGTGTCGCCGAACCGCGCGCCTCAGCGCGAGCACCAAGCCCACGGCAAGACGCAAATGTCACCGTCCCAGCGCTCGTATCCGTACGTCAGGGAGGTATCGCATGGCGAAAGACTCAGCTCTTGTCTTGACTTCGGCCGCCTTCACCTTGATCCTCGCAATGGCCGCGCCGTCGTCTGCGGTGGCCCAAGATCGCCTGCAGGTGTCTGGAGGCTACCAGTTTGACCACGCCGCCAGCGGAACAACCTTCAACGGAACGGCCTTTGCCGGAACGACCTTTCCGGTTGGCTGGTTCGCCGACGCGGCCCTCCCGCTCTAGAGGACTCGGAACTGGCATGTCTAACACCGACTAACGTCTGCACGACCCGAGAGGTACGACAAAGGCAACACACGGTCATGGGCGGCATGCGCTATGACCTGCTGACGCACGGAAGGTCGACGCCGTTAGCAGCGCTGTATTTATCCCGAGCTCGGCCACTTCCTCCGACGACACTACATGGAGTGTCGGGGGAGGAATGAGATTCGCCTTGAACGCGAAGTGGGCGACGAAGATCGGCGTCGGCTATCGTCGTGCCATGAAGGCCGATCTCACTTCCAACGCATTTCAGTTGACGGCCGGCCTGGTCAGGTAACGGCAGCGTTAGTATTAGCTTGCCTTGGAGGTCGAAGGCCCCGCAAGGGTGACGCACCCCGTTGTGGAACCTGCGGACCGCTAATCAGGCCCAGGCGCCACCGTGAGCACGCCGCTGCCGAGCGAGATCGTACACTGCGGGGTGCGGGCGGTCTGTTCGCCCGCGTGGGACAGATCGAAACGGCCAATCGGCTCAAAGATGCGTCCGTGCCACGGACAACGAATCTTGCCGCTGCTGCAGGGCTGGCCATCCAGACTCGCTCCTTCATGTGGACACATGCGTGGAAACAATGCCAGCTGGCCACCCGATCGCACCACTCGCAGGCCCAGATGGTCGTCGCGTCCGATCAGGTATTCACCGTCTTTCGGCAGCGCGTCGTCGATGACCAGCCGGTTCGGTCCTGCCGGAGCAGACGTTGCCGGCGGAATGACATGTGGCTTCGTGATGTCCATCGTCTTCACGAAGCTGTGTCTCCCGCCATCCACATGGAATTGATAGCCCCAGGAGCGAAGCCGGCCCCGGCGCTCCCGCATGGGAATATCAGTAGACATGAGGTTCTCGTAGTTCTTGCTGAGCACGCGCCGAATGATCGGAAACGTCCATCGCAGCAGCGGCGGCGACCCTACGCAGTACGTGGTGCTCACGCGCGTCCTGCGCGCATCAATCGGCTCGTACACGCTCTGGATAATCAGGACGTAGAAGAGCCAGGTCGTGTAGTAGGTCTGAGAGTTCTCACCGGACTCGAAGTTCATCAACGACAGCGGAAACCAGAGCCCGAGCGCCTTCTGGAGATTGATGGTGGCGATCATGTCGTCCCCCACGACCACGGGTATCGCCTCGGCTAGCTCATGCACGTGGTGCAGGTGCGGGACATCCTTGTAGTTCCAGTCGGCATCGGAGACGTCGTAGTCGCCCTCGTGTACCAGCGTGAACTCGGAGAATACGAGGCCGCCTTCCGAGCGGAGCCTGGCCGCGATCTGGTCCTTCGAGTACTTCTTCATAACGGAGTCGCCACCGTCAGGATGTTGCCCAGCTTGATCGGGAGCTGCGGACCCGCCGTTCCCCTGATATCAAGCCGGGCGCCGAGCATCCAGCACAGATGCTTCATCAGGTACGTCAGTGGGAAATGGTTATAGGTCTTGTCGACGCGCAGGACGCTGAAGCCGGCCCGCTTGAGGAGCGCCGAAATGGACGCCTGGCGAAACAACTCAGGGTGCTGGAGGCAATAGGGCGGCCATCTGGTTCCCATGAGCCTCGCCAAGAGCGACGATTCGTCATGCGTCACCAGCATCAAGACAGCTTTCTCCTTGAGCGTTCGCCTCAGTACGCGAAGCGTCTGGACTGGGTCGATCACATGGTCGAGCACATGGATCATCACGGCCACCGACACACTTTGGTCTGGGACGGCGTCGAAGTCGAACATCTGGTCGTAGATGTCGTGCCTCCTGCCTTTGAGGTTGTCGGAGAGCGTCGGCCACACGGCCCTGTTCGGCTCGAAGAGATGATAGCGGCCGAAGCGGCCTTCCTGCACACAATACTCGGTAAACAGACCGATATCGGGTCCCACCTCGAGATAGTCGCCCTCGGGCGCCGAGAATCGCTTCAGGATGTCGAAGTAGCCTCGCTGGGTCTTCCGCAGCGCCTCGACCGGCACACCGGCCGTATTGTCGGGCATCTGCCGATACAGCTCCGCCAACTGTGCTGCCGAGAAATAGAGCGGACAGTGCAGCAAGCCGCAGGCCGTGCAGCGGCAATAGGAGAAAAACACTTTCTCCTTGAAGAAGCCATGCCAATGTGGCTTGAGGGACTCGAAGCTCTGGCTTTCGGCGACGACACGCGATCGAACGGCCGGCGTGGCTCTTGATCGCGTCCCGCATCCTGGACAGCTACGCTCCAGGAACATCGCCGTCGTCAAAATTGATACGTTCCAGCTCCACGACGAGCGGGCGGTTCCGCACCTGCGTGTAAATCGATCCGACGTACTCGCCGAGGACGCCGAGGAAGAAGAGCTGCACGGAGGAAACGAAGAACAGACCGATGATGAGCGGCGCAAACCCCATGGGCAGGTTGTACCAGAACAGAAGTTTCAGGGCTAAATACACCATCGCCGCCAGCAGACTCAGCAGCGCGCTGGAGAAGCCGAGCATTCCGGCCACTCGAAGCGGGATCTTCGAATGGTTCATGATCCCCTGGATGCCCATGTCGTAGAGGGTGTAGAAATTATTCTTCGTGACCCCTCTGGCACGCCTTGGCTGAAGGTAGGGGATCGTGGCATACCGGAAGCCGAGCTCGGCGACGATGCCGCGGAAGTAGGGATAGGGATCGTTCAGCTGGCGGAGAACCGTAAGAAAAGACTGATCGTAGAGCCCGAATCCGGTGTTGTTTCTCACTTGCCGGACTTCCGAGAGCCGGTCGATGAGTCCGTAGTACAGCTTGCGGATCGCGAACATCACCCGAGACTCTTCGCTGGCGGTTTTCACGCCGAGCACGACTCGGTACCCCTCTTCCCACTTCCTGAGGAAATCCGGGATGAGCTCAGGCGGATCCTGGAGGTCTGACGCCATACTTATGACGGCGTCGCCATGACACTGCAGGATCCCGTGGTACGGCGAGCGGATGTGGCCGAAGTTCCGTGTGTTGACGATGACCTTCACGCGCTTGTCGCGGGCCGCGAGTGTCCGAAGGATCGGCACGGTCTCATCGGTCGAGGCATTGTCGATGTAGACGTGCTCGTAGGTGTACCCATCGAGACGCTCGAAGACGGCTTTGATGCGCTCGTACAGCGCTTCGACGTTGCCCGCCTCGTTGTAGCAGGGCGTGAGGACGCTGACGTGGCGGCGTGGAACCATGCGTGCTACTGGGGCTGCGCGTCCCAGTCTGGCATGTTTGCAGCCAGCTCCGCTGGGTCGAGATGGGGCCACATGTCTTCGAGCGAAGGCGAGACGATTTCGCCGCTCGCCAGCCGACGGGCCGCCAGCCGGGGTTCGAAGGGTTGTTCAGCGTCCAGCATGACCTCGCAGACCACCGGACCGTCGCGCTGAAACACCTCCCGCAGCGTGTCGCGGGCGGCCGCGGCGGTCGCCGAGACGGCCGGCAGTCCGTACGCCGCCGCCACGGCGAGCGTGTCCGGGAACGTGATGCCGCTCGACTGGTCCGCGCCGATCAGGCGGCCAAAAAAGTTTCGTTGCGACTGCCGGATCGACAGATAGCCGTTGTTGTTGAGGACGAAGATCTTGATGGGAAGGCCGAGGCGGCGAACGGTCTCCAATTCCTGGATGTTGAACTGGATGGATCCATCTCCTGCCAGACACACCACGGTCCTCCCGGGCGCGGCCACGGCCGCGCCGATCGCGGCGGGCAGGTCGTAGCCCATCGACGCGTCGCCCGTGTTGCAGAACACGCGGTGACCACGCTTGACGCAGGCGGCCTGGAACGTCGCGACGTTGGCCGTTCCGTCGCCGCAGGCGACGATGGCGTCGGCCGGCATGACGTCGAACAACATCTCGATGAAATGATACGGGTTGACCGTCGTGTCGCGGCTCTCGCGATGCTTCGGTTGCACAACGGGATACCGGCGCCCGCGCTCCTTGCACCACGCCAGCCACCCGGCGTAGCGAGCGCCGTCGAACGCCGACTCGTCCAACACCGAAGCGAACATCTCGAGGAACGCCTTCGCGTCGGCTTCAATCGGCAAGTCGATTCGCACCGAAGGCTTGCGAAGCTCGGCCGGGTCGGCGTCGACCTGGGCCTTCCATGCGCGAGGGGCAAACGCGGGCCAGTTGTAGCCGGTCATGCGGATGCTGAGCCGCGTGCCCACGACGAGGAGCAGATCGGCGTTCTGAATGGTGAAGTTGCCGGCCCTCGTCCCGAGATCGCCGGGGCGGCCGCAGAGCAGCTCGTGGTCCGACGGCAGCAGGTCGACGGCGGTCCAGCCGGTGACGACCGGAATCCGGAGCCGGCCCATGACCTGTTCACACAGCTCGAGGGCGCCTGCGTACCGCACGCCGCTGCCAACGACCAGCACCGGACGCTTCGCCTGTCGGAGGCGATCGACCAGGTGCCGGCAGGCGTCGGCGAGTTGCGGTGGCGCCAGGGCCGACCCGGCCACGCCCTGCCAGTCGGGCGCCTGTCCGTCCGGGTCGATCTGGCTCCCCTGGACATCGATCGGCACATCCACCCATGTGGGACCGGGGCGGCCGGTGACGGCGAGCCGCCACGCGCGCTCGACGATGGCTCTGACGCGGCTCGGGTGCTCGACCATCTCGGCGTACTTGGTGATGTGGCGCGCCAGCGCGACGATGTCCAGCTCTTGATCGCCCAGCTGGCGCAGGCCGAGCCACGGATACGTGCGCACGAGCGTCTCGCGCCGCACCTGGCCCGACACGACGATCATCGGAATCGAGTCGGTCCAGGCGGCGAAGACGCCGTTGAGGGCGTTGACACCACCGGGGCCGGTCGTGACGTTCACGATGGCGGGAATGCCCGCCACGCGCGCGTACGCTTCGGCGGCGAAGGCGCAGGCCTGCTCGTGGTGGCAGCAGGTGACCCGAAGGTCGCCGCGATGGCCGAAGGCATCGTTGAGGTGCATCGCGCCGCCGCCGGTCACCATGAACACGTCCCGGGCGCCGAGCTGGACCAGACGATCGGCGATGTAGTCAGCGGTTCTCATTGTCTCCAGCGTGCGAACGCCGCGCGAGCTTCCCGTTCGGTGACGTCGGTCAGCTTAATCGGATCGAGCGCGTTGTCGAGCACGATCACGGCCAAGCCCTTCCCAATGCGTTTCTTGTCCCGACCCATCGCCTTGATGACGTGTGTGACCAGCGCCGGAGTCAGCCTGACACGCGTCGTCCGCACGCCGGCGAGATACCGTTCGAAGACCCGCTGGCGTATCTCCTCCCGCATCAGGCCGCGTGCGACGCCCAGGTAGCCGGCCAGTTCCATGCCGAGCGTGACGGCCTGGCCGTGGGGCACGCGGAACGCAGTCGCGGCTTCGATGGCATGCCCGAAGCAGTGGCCGAAATTCAGGTACTGCCGGACGCCGGCGTCGAACTCATCCTGGACCAGATAGCGCCGCTTGATCGCCAACGACGACCACGTCAGTTTTTCGGTGGCCGCGGCGTCGCGAGCGAGCACCTCGAGGCGCGATCGCTCCCAGAGCCGCCGCGCCTGGGCGCCGGCCAGTAAATGCAGTTTGGCCACCTCTCCTACGCCACTCAGAAAGTCGTCGCCGGCGAGCGTGGTCAAGAACCCCGGCCAGAGGACGATCTTCCGGGGCGGGTGAAACGTGCCAAGGACGTTCTTGAATCCGTGATGGTTGATCGACGTCTTGCCGCCGATGCAGGAATCCGCCTGGGCGAGGAGCGTCGTGGGCACGAAGTCCCAGGAGAGACCGCGGTGAACGATCGACGCCAGAAAGCCGGCGGCGTCCTGCAGGGTTCCGCCGCCGATAGCCACGATTCGCGTTCTCCTGGTCAGGTTCATGCCGAGGACAGCGGCCGCCATGCGCCCAACGCCGGCGAGCGTCTTCAGATGCTCGGTCGCAGGCAGCACGAGCCGCCTTTCGGCTGTGAGCCGTTTGAGCGCGCCGCGGCCATGCAGCCTCCAAACCTCGCGGTCGATCAGGAAGATGCGGGGGCCGTCCGCGTCGAGGCGACCTAACGGGCCGCGTCGCGTCAACTCGACCCGGTAGTCCCCACGTGCCGAGGGCACCCGCATCACCAGCACGTGAAACCTCCGTCAGCGACCATGACGTGGCCGTTCACGTACCCGTTGGCCGCAGACGCGAGAAACCCGACGACCCTCGCAATGCTCTCGACCGATCCAAGCGCCCCGACGGGAATCGCGCGTCCGACCGCCGCCAGTTCGTCCGGCGAGAGATTGGCGCGGGTGAGCTCGGTGTCGATGAACCCCGGTGCGACCGCATTGGTCAGCACCCCGCGAGGGCCGAACTCGACGGCTGCGACGCGGGTGAATGCATCCAGGCCGGCCTTGCTGGCGGCGTACATCGCCCGTTTCTCCCGACCGCGAACGCTCCAGATCGAGCTGACGCTGACGATGCGGCCCCACCCGCGGTCGGCCATGGGCGGCGCCAGACGGCTGGTCAGCAGCATCGCCGACACCAGGTTGACCTGGAGCACCTCGTGGATGGTCTCGGCCTTCAGGTCCGAGATGTGGAGCAGGGGATTGATGCCCGCGTTGTTGACCAGGATGTCGACATCGTCTGTCAGCTTCGAGCAGTACGCGTGGATGCTCACCGGATCGCGCAGGTCGAGCTCTTGGCGCGATGGGCGCAAGACGGCATGGCCCTGCCCGGCGAGCTCGTCCGCGATGGCCCGGCCGATGCCTCGGCTGGCACCGGTGACGAGAGCGATGCGCTGCTTCTCACTCATACCGTGGTCCCGTCCCCGTCAAAGGCCCCGGCCAAAGATGTACTGCCGCAGTTCCTGGTTCTCCGCGTACGGCGTATCGACCATGTCGATGGTCACCGGGCGGTCCTTCTCGCAGCGCCTGGTCAGTCGGTGCCCGTAACGGCCGAGCATCAACTCTCGCGTGGACAGCTGGCCCTTCTGCAGCGGAATGGCGAGGTAGATGTCGTCTTCGGTCATCATCTCTCCTGGCTCGAGCGTCCGCTTGGCGTACACGCCGCGAACGTACGAATCGAGATAGGCGACCTCGTTTGGCACCGGCAGCCGCCGCCGCGACTCGCTCGTGCCGCACAGCTCGACGGCCTTCTTGTACGCCTTGAACCAGCGGTCGATCTCCTCCGGCCCGGACGAGTAGGACGCCATCGTGAATCCCTCGGAGTTGACGTCGATGTGGCGCTCGAACAGCCGCACGCCCTTTCCCCTGGCGATGTGCATCGTGGGCGCCAGGTCGTGGTACTCGTGGGTGGACAGCCCGATCACGTGAGCGGGGTACCGGTCCATCAGGAAATCGATTTGGTCGAGCTCCATTTCATGATCTTCGGTCGGATAAGCCGCCACGCAATGGTTGAGCGCGAGCGGGATGTTCCTGGAATGGAAGAACGTGACGATGTCGTCGAGGTCCTTCAGCGACACGCCTCCGGTCGATACGATGACCGGCTTGCGAGTCTTGGCGACGCGCTCGAGGAGCAGCCAGTCGTTGCAGTCGGCGCTTGCCACCTTGATGATGGGCATGTCGAACTCGACGCACCAGTCGACCGACCGTTCGTCAAACGGCGTCGCCATCGGGATACAGCCGCTCCGCCTGGTGGCCTCGACGAGCTCCGCGTACTGATCCTTGCTGAGCTCGGTCTCGAAGATCCGGCGGATGTACCGGATGTCGGTCCGCTGGACGAAGTCCTTGTGGACAAAGTTCTGCACGTCGCGGAACTGGAGCTTGATGGCGGCCCGCACGTTGTTGAAGCGGACGATGCGGGAATGGTCGTGGATCACCTGCAGGCCGCGCTCGAGGCGGCCCTGGTGGTTGTTGGTCATCTCCAGGACAAAGAGATCCTCGAAAATGTCACGGCTATGCATGGCGTCTCTCAGGCTTGGGGCTGTTGTTCATACCATTGCTTGGTTCTGACGATGCCGGCGTCAAGATCGATTGTCGCCCGCAGGCCCAGCTCCCGTTCGGCTCGTCGGGTGCACGGGACGTAGCGATCGGGACCAGCCGGCCGCGCGGTCGCCGGTTCACCGAGGATCACCGGGGCAGCGACGCCGAGCAGTCGCGTCACCGACTCGGCCAGTTCACGGACGCTGATGGCGCGGTCCGACCCCACGTTGTACGCCCGGCCGGCTGCGCCCTTCACCAGAATCGTCAGCAGCCAGACCACAAGGTCCGCCCCATATAGATAGGAACGCACGGAGGTGCCGTCTCCCTTCACGACAACCGGTCCGCCCGCCATGGCGTCGCGGATGAAGTTGCCGATGGCGAAGTGCCGGTCGAGCGGCAGGTACGGGCCGACAAACGCGAAGCCTCTGGCGATTTTGGCCTCAAAACCGGACCGCGCGGACTCGAGCACGCAGAGGAGCTCGGCCGCACGCTTTCCCTCGCCATAAGCCGAGGCCGGGATGGTGGGATCGGGCCCCGCGTAGTCGTCCTCGCCCAAGGCGGCCACGTGGGCCGGCTGCCTTCCGTAGACCGCTCCCGAGCTCGCCAGCAGGAGCGTCCTCGCACGGCAGTGCCGGGCAAACTCCAGCACGCGCCGGGTTCCTTCCACGATGGTGTCGAACATCAGGCGGGGATCCTCAGCCAGTAGCTTCGCGCTCGCATCGGTCGCCCCGTGAAGCACGTGCGAGAATTTGCCGTTCGGGAACTCGAACGATCGCACGTCGCCGACATGAAACTGCACGGCCGGGTGCCGGGCCAGATGAGGGACGCGGCTGGCGAAGGCGCCGGGATCTCTCGTCAGCACCAGCGCGCTGGCGCCGAGGCCGAGCCGATCGTTGGCCCATGCAAAACTTTCGAGCAGCCAGCAGCCGAAAAACCCCGTCCCGCCCGTGATGAAGACGCGCTCGCCGCGCAGCTCGCTCCACAGCCCTTCGGTGCATCCCAAAATGTGGTCCAGGTCCTCCGCCAAGGGGTTTGTCACCATGTCTTCCAGGGGGCCTTGCCGCCCTCCCAGAGCGACTCCAGGTACCGCAGGTCGCGGATCGTGTCCATGCACTGCCAGAATCCCTCGTGCCGGTACGCGAACAACTGGCCGTCGGCGGCCAGCCGTTCCATGGGCGCGTGCTCCCACATGACATCCGACTCGATGTAGTCGAGCGCCGCAGGTTCGACGACGAAAAATCCGCCGTTGATCCACCCTTCGTGCAGTGTGGACTTTTCCTTGAAATGGCGGATCCGCGATCCGTCGAATTCGAGCGCGCCGAAGCGGGCCGGAGGGTGGACGGCGGTCAGCGTCACGAGCCCGCCGTGTGCGCGGTGAAACGCGAGCAGCCTGTCGAGATCGACGTCGGCCACGCCGTCGCCGTAGGTCAGCATGAAGGTGCGGTCGCCGATGAACGGTTTGAGGTGTCTGAGCCGCCCTCCCGTCATGGTGGCCTCGCCGGTATCGACAAGATGTACGCGCCACGGCTCCGCGCTGTTCTGGCCGAGCGGCTGCACCTGTCCGTCCTGCAGCGAAATCGTCAGGTCGCGACCGAGCGCGTGGTAGTCGAGGAAGTACCGCTTGATCTGATCGCCCTTGTAACCGAGCGCCAGGTGGAACGACTCGGAGCCGTAGCGCGCGTAGTGCTTCATGATGTGCCACAAGATGGGGCGGCCGCCGATCTCGACCAGGGGCTTGGGACGGATTTCGGTCTGCTCGGCCAGGCGGGTGCCCATCCCGCCACACAGGATCACAACCGGGACATTCGCGTCAGGCATGGGTATGCGTCCGCGATTCGGCCGTGGAGAAGAACTGCCGGTACCATCGCAACGTGGCTTCGAGACCGCTGTCGAGCGAGAAGAGAGGCGACCAGTTGAACATGGTCCTGGCCTTGCTCGCATCCAGGTACTGGAGGCGGATCTCGTGGGAGACCTCGTTGCGCACCTCGGGGACGAGGTTCGAGCCCATCAGCGCCACGATCTTGTTGACCAGTTCGAGCACGGTAATGCGCAGCTCGTTCGAGAAATTGAAGGCCTGCCCGCGCAATTCGGGATGGAGCGCGAGCTGCTCGGCAAGCAGCATGTAGGCCGCCGCGCCATCCTCCACGTAGAAGTAGTCGCGAACGAACTGGCCATCGGAACGAATGACCGGCCGTTCGCCCCGGAGGATGGACCGCATGGTGCCTGGCACGATGCGGCTCCAGTTGAGGTCGCCGCCACCGTAAAAATTGCCGCAGCGGGTGATGACCACGGGGAGATCGAAGGTGCTGCCATACATCTGGCCGATGAGGTCGGCGCACGACTTGCTGGCGTCGTACGCGTTTCGCCCCTGAAGAGGGGCCGCCTCGGTATACGGCAGGATGTCCTGGTCGCCGTAAGCCTTGTCTGACGACGCCATCACGATCTGTTTGACCGTCGGCGTGCGCCGGCACGCTTCGAGCAGTGCCCACGTGCCGCGGATGTTGGTGTCCAGCGTCGAGATCGGATTGCGGTTCGCGGCATTGACCGTGGCCTGGGCGGCCAGGTGCAGCACCGTCGCGATCTCGTATTCTCCCAGCGCACGCTCCAATTCCTCCTGGTTGCGCACGTCGCCCCGCACGATCCTGACCTTCTCAATGAGCCGTGAGGTGACGAGCTCGGACTGAGGGACCCAGTCGCGCATCAGGCACACCACTTCGGCGCCCGCGTCCAAGAGGCGCCTGACCAGCCAGCCGCCCACGAGGCCCGTTCCGCCCGTCACAAAGACAGGGCGATCCCGCCAATACGAAGAAAACATTGATCTATTCCCAGGCGTCAATGTGAATCGCTTTCGCGGCGACGCCTTGCCCGCGAAGGTCCTCCGACACGCCCCGTAACATGGCCGGAGGCCCGGAGATGTAATACTCGGCCTCTCGAGGACGCCGGATCCTCGGCCACACGGCGGCGACCGATACGCGGCCGATCGTCTCGCGTTCGTGCGCCTGGCCTTCGGGCTCCTCGACGAAGTACGACACGTCGAGCGACGGCACCGTTCGGGCCGACCGCTCGACGAGGTCGCGATAGATCAGAAGGCTCCTCGTTCGCGCGCCGTAGGCCAGGTGGATCGACTGCGACGAGGCCGGCGTGAGTCCGTCGAGAAACGCGGTAAACGCCGTGATGCCCGTGCCGCCTGCGAACAGAACGACGTCGGCCGACTGCGTCACCACGAAGTCGCCGTACGGCATCTTGACCCAGACCTCGCCGCCAGGAACGAGTTCGGCCTCCATCCGCGTCGTGAATCGGCCAACGGCCGAGTAGGTGATGGACAGCCGATGTCTGTCCGCCGGCGAGCTGGCGATCGAGAAGACTCGTGACTCCGGCCAGAAGCCGGTCGCATCGTAGGGGTCGAGGGCAAGGTGCAGGAACTGGCCGGGCCGGAATACCGGCGCCGGGCGCTCGGGCCGAAGCTCCACCGTATAGACACGCCCCCCGTGACGCACGATGCGCTCGACTCGACACGAGAGCTTCTGGGTGGTTGCCATGCGGTCAGTGACATCTTGGGAATCAGCAATCAACAATCGCCAATCATCAATTCATCGTCGCTAGACGCGCTCGCCACGCATGAACCTCGCAAACACGTCGCCCACGTAGTCGAGCCGCGCCTGGTCGAGCCCTGGGTAGACCCCGATGAAGAGGGTCTGGTCCATCACCCGGTCCGTGTTGACGAGGTCGCGCACGATGCGGTGCGGAATCGCCTGATAGGCCGGATGACGAAGAATATTGCCGGCGAAAAGGCTCCGCGTCTCCACGCGGTTGGCCTCCAGGAACCGCGTCAAGTCGTTGCGCGAGAAGCCGGCGTTCTCCCGAACCGAGATGACGAAGGCGAACCACGAGGGCTCCGAGTGCGGTGTGGCCTTCGGCAGCAGCAGCCGGTCCTCATAGGGACGTAGCATTTCCATCAGCCGGTCGAAGTTCGCCCGGCGGCTGGCGATGAACCCCTCGAGCTTCCCGAGCTGCGCGCAGCCGATCGCCGCCTGCATGTCGGTCACCTTCAAGTTGTAGCCGATGTGACTGTAGACGTACTTATGGTCGTAGCCAAACGGCAACGTACCGAACTGCTGGCTGAAACGCGTGCCGCACGTATTGTTCTCTCCACCAGCGCAGTAGCAGTCTCGCCCCCAGTCACGAAAGGACCGGACGATGCGCGCGAGGCCCTCGTCGTTGGTCACCACGGCGCCGCCCTCGCCCATCGTCATGTGGTGCGCGGGGTAGAAGGAGGAGGTCGCCAGATGGCCGAAGGTGCCGGTCAGCCGGCCGCGGTACTTCGATCCGAGCGAGTCGCAGTTGTCTTCAATCAACCACAAGTCGTGCTTCCTGGCGAGGTCGGTCGCCACGTCGAGGTCGAACGGGACGCCGAGGGTGTGCGCCATCATGATGGCGCGGGTCCTCGGACCGATCGCTTCGCGCAGCTGTTCCGGAATCGGCGTGTAGTCCCCGAGATTGACGTCCACGAAGACCGGCACCAGGTTGTTCTGCACCACGGGAGCCACGGTCGTCGGGAAACCTGCGGCCACGGTCACGACTTCGTCGCCTGGCTTGAGCCGCCGCGCCCCGAGTTTCGGAGAGGTGAGCGCGGTCAGCGCCAGCAGGTTGGCCGACGATCCAGAGTTGACGAGGAGTGCATCCGACAGGCCCAGATACTCCGCGAACGCGGCTTCAAATCGTTCGGCGAAGCGGTTGGCGGTGAGAAAGAAATCCAGGCTGGCATCGACCAGGTTGCACACCTCCTCGGCGTCGAAGGTCCGTCCGGCGAAATGGACGAGATCCTTGACCGGCTCAAACGGCCGCGGCGCCAGCTTCTCGTCGTAGTACTGACGCACGAGGTCATTAATCTGCGCTCTGAGCGCATCGGCAGTGTTCACGGTGGAATTATATTCGCAAATCACACGGCGACGAGCTGTGTCTCGACGAGCTGCCGATAGAGCGGACAGGATTGCAGAAGCTCGTCATGGCGGCCGATGCCGATGATGCGGCCGTGATCGAGGACGATGACGCGGTTGACGTTGACGACAGTCGACAGCCGATGCGCAATCACGATCGTCGTCGGACCGTAATCGAGCGCGCGAAGGGCGTCGTGGACGAACGATTCGCTCTCCGAGTCGAGTGCGCTCGTCGCTTCGTCGAGGATCAGGATGGCCGGGCGCCTGAGCACGGCGCGCGCGATGGCCAGGCGCTGGCGCTGGCCGCCCGAGAGCTGCACGCCACGGTCGCCGATCGCCGTCTCAAAGCCGTCGGGAAAGCGCTCGATGAACCCCCGCGCGGCGGCGAGCTCGGCCGCCGCCAGCACGTCCGCATCGTTGGCCTCGGGGCGGCCGTACCGAATATTGTCGGCCACCGAACCCGAGAAGAGCACCGGCTCCTGCAGCACGACGCCAATCTGCTGCCGCAGCCAGGAGGGGTCGAGCTCGCGCAGGTCGTGGCCGTCGAGCGCGACGCGCCCTTCATCGGGATCATAGAAGCGGAGCAGCAGATTGAGCATCGTCGACTTGCCCGCGCCAGACCGCCCGACGAACGCCACAACCTCTCCCGCGCGAATGCTGAGGTCGATGCCGTCGAGGGCGCGAGTGTCGGGTCGTGTGGGGTAGGTGAACCTCACGCCCTCGAGATCGACTGCGCCGACGACCTGCGGCAGCCGATGGCCGCCTTCGATCGGCATCGCGGGCTCGCGCTCGAGCATCGCGAAGATCCATTGCGTGGCGCCGAGCCCTCGTAACGCGTCGGCGTAGAACGCGGTGGCGTTGCGAAAGCCGCGCGAGACGAGGAACGCGTAGAGCACGAAGGTAATCAACTGCCCGGAGGTGAGCTGTCCACGCGCGATCAGGTACCCCCCGGACCATAACGCCAGGAGCGCCGCGCCCTCGGCGAAGGTGAACGACAGGCCGCTCAACGCGCTCGTGGTCAGGATCTTTCGGCGCGCCAGCGCCAGCGCCGCGGCGATCTTCCCGCCGTAGCGGTGGCCTTCGGCGGCTTCCTGGGAAAACGCGCGGACGGTTCGAATGCCGGCGAGCGACTCTTCGGCCGCGGCGCCGGATTCGGAAAACGCCTGCTGCATCTGGCTCGACAGCACCTTGACGCGCTTGCCCAGCACCGACGACACGATGATGATAGGAGGCACGGCCAGCATGACGAGCAGTGTCAGGTAGAACGAGGTGTAGAAGAGTAGCGCCGTGCCGGCCAACCCGAAGACGAGGAACCTCACGCCGTCGGCCAGTTCGTCGCCGATCACCCGGGCGATGGCCGGCACGTCCGACGACAGGCGGGAGGTCAGCTCGCCGGTCTTCTCGCCATCGAAGAAGGCGATCTCCAGGCGCAACAGCCGATCGAACACCTTCCGCCTCAGCCGTGCCGTGGCGCGCTCGGCCGCCACGTTGTAGTAGTAGTCGCGCAGGGCGTTTGACGCCCCTTCCGCCACGAGCAGGCCAAGCAGAATCATGCCCAGCTGGTTGATGCGCTCGACGCTTCCCGCCGTCACCCCATCGTCGATCAGTCGGCCGACGAGGAGGGGGTAGGAGAGACCGGCGGCAATACCGATGAGGACGAACACCGTGCCGATCGCGTAGTGCCGCCGCTGTTCGAGGACGAGCGCGACGGTCGCGCGCAACTGCTGTCGCACCACCCAATGATATACTCCGCCGCCATTTGAGTCCTGAGCCAACGTCGATCGTCCTGATTGTCGGCGGCATCCTCGCCGCGCTCGCGGGCGCGCTTCACATCTACCAGCGCTACTCGGGAGAGCACCCGATTCTCGATCTGCTGTACGACAGGCGGATCCGGCAACTCGATCTCGCGACTCTCGACCGGCAGAACGCCGGCAACACACGGCGTTCCGATCTCGTGATCACGTTGACGACGCTGCCGAGCCGGATCGGACGCATCGGGCCGACGATCAAAAGCCTGCTGAACCAGACCTGCGCTGCACGCGAGATCCGGCTCAACGTGCCGCAGATGAGCCGCCGCGAGCGGCGGCCGTACGTGGTGCCGGACTGGCTGGGCCGGCTGCGCTCGGTCACGATCGTGCCGTGCGAGGACCATGGCCCGGCGACCAAGCTGATCCCCTCGGTGGTCGGGGCGCAGCCGAACGACCGGGTGCTCGTCGTCGACGACGACCGCATCTACCATCCGTATCTCGTCGAGCAGATGGCGGCGTTGTCGGACGCGAATCCTGACGTGGCGATCGCCGGTAGCGGATGGGACGCGCCCGGCGACCTCATCGACCGGCCGACGACGCTCGTGGCGACCCTCCTCGGCCGGGCGCCCGCGCCCATCAAGTGCACGCGTGTCGGCCGGGCGCGCGAGGTCGACATCATGCAGGGCTTGGGCGGGTATCTCGTGAAGCCGCGCTTTTTCGACGTGTCAGCGCTCGCCGACTACCGTGCCGCACCCGACGCGGCCTTCTTCGTGGACGATGTCTGGATCAGCGCGCACTGCCGGGCGAGGAAGGTCGTGTACCCGGGGCGTCGAACGAATTTTCCATCGCGGAGAGACGCCCGGTTCTACAAGCGGTCGAGCGTAGCGCTCGTCAATCGCGGGACGGGAACGCCCGCCAGCCGCAACAACACGATCATGCTGCAGTTCTTCAAGGATCGGTGGCGCGCCCACTGACCATCTGGTACCATCCGGCATCATGAGCGGGTGTCGGCCGGTGATCTTCGCCGCGGCGTTCCTGTTGTGGGGCGGTGTCCCGGCGCGCGGCGCGACGCCGCAGGACGTGTCCGAGCCATCCGTCAATCTCGTCCTCAAGGAAGGCCGGCCGCTCAGCGTGACGATCGACCAGCGCGTGATGCTCAGGCGCGTCGGCCAGCCGATCTCGGGGACCGTCAGCGAGCCTGTGTATGCCTACGACCGGATTGTCGTGCCTGCGGGGGCGACGGTCACGGGCCGAGTGGCGAAGCTCGAGGGTCCCTCCAGGGCGTCGCGCGCGTTGATGATGGCCGGCGGCGACTTCACGCCCGCGCGCCGCGTGACGGTTGAGTTCGATACCTTGATCCTGCCGGACGGTCAGCGCCGGTCGATTTCGACCGTGGTGACGAACGAAACAGGACGCGTCAAGCGGCAGGTGACGGGCGGCACGAAACCGCCGGCAAAGGCGGCCGCGAAGACCGCGAAAGCGCCGCCCTCCAGCCAGGCGGGCCAGGCGAAGGCCGAGGTCGTCTCGTGGGCGAAGCAGGAGGTGGAGCGAAAAAAGCGGCAGACCACGCAGAAGGCGACCGACGCGCTCGCGGCGATCAAGCAGCCGGACAAGATCGGACGGGTGAAGGGTCGACTCGGAGAGATGTTGTTGGCGCGCCTGCCGTACCATCCCCAGTTCTTGAACAAGGGGACCACGTATACGTTGGCGATGACCTCGCCGCTCGACTTTGGCGTCGCTCCGCCGACCGCGCGGG
>JBAUGX010000156.1:0-7223 GCA_049679965.1 Vicinamibacterales bacterium | reverse complement strand
GCCTTCAGGCGGACCGACTGCCTTGGAGCATCTCGCGTGACGATCAGGTGCGCCTCGGTCTGTGGATGTTCCTGTCGACGGTCACCATGCTCTTTGCCGCCTTCACGAGCGCTTACATCGTCCGGCGCAGCGGAGCGGACTGGCGGCACATCGCCCTGCCCGGGATACTGTGGCTCAACACCGTCGTGCTGCTCGCGAGCAGCGTGATGCTCGAAGGCGCCTCCCGCGCGGGCCAGCGTCGCCAATGGAGCGCGTCGGTCGCCGGCTGCGTCGCGGCGCTGCTCCTGGGCGCGGGCTTTCTCGTCGGACAGGTCGCCGCATGGCGGCAATTGGCGGCGACGGGCGTGTACTTGCCGTCGGGCCCGCACAGCTCGTTCTTCTATATGCTCACCGGCGCCCACGCGGTGCACCTCGTCGCGGCGCTCGTGGTTCTGGCCTGGGGCGCGGCGGCGACCTTCGCCGGCGCCCGCGATCCCGATAGATGGGCGGTGCGGATGGGCCTCTGTCGGACGTTCTGGCACTACCTGGGAGGGGTCTGGGTGTTTCTTTTCGTCCTGTTGTCGGTGTATTGAGCCATGGCACAGACGGCTACGACCGGAGCGATGGATCGATGGCGCGGTGGCGTGTGCCCCTTCGACGCCGGCTGGCGCAAGGTGATGATGTGGTGGTTCATCATCACCGACGGGCTGTTGTTTGCGGGCTTCCTCGCCTCCTATGGCTACGCGCGAATTGTCGCGCTCAGCTGGCCCAATCAGTCGGATGTATTCAGCCTGCCGTACATCGCGGCGATGACCTTCGTCCTCATCTCGTCGAGCGCCACCATGGCGAGTGCGGTACGCGCCTCACGAGATGGCGATCGTGCGGCGGCGTTGCGATTCGTGGCGCTGACGGCGTTGGGCGGCGCGGTGTTCCTCGGCATGCAGGCATACGAGTGGGGGCACCTCATCGGAGAAGGCGCCAAGCTGACGGCCAACCCGTGGGGCGACGCGGCCTTTGGCTCGTACTTTTTCCTGCTGACGGGCTTTCATGGCTCCCACGTGCTGACGGGCGTGATCGTGCTGGCGACGACGGCCATTCGTCTGGCCAAGGGGTTGACGACCCCGGACGGCGTCGAGATGGCCGGCTTGTACTGGCATTTCGTCGATCTGGTCTGGGTATTCATCTTCACGTTGTTCTATCTCGTGTAACCCTTGCGATGAGACCGTTATGAAGACGTACTGGATCACGTGGTCGGTGCTGCTGGTCTTCACGCTCGTGATGCTGTTGATGGATTCCGCCCCGATCCCGCGCCTGGCGTTCGTCACGTTCATGCTTGTGGCGATGCTGTTCAAGGCGTCGATCATCGGGGCGAACTTCATGCACCTCCGCCACGAACGGCTGTCACTCGTGCTGACGGTGGTTGTGGGGCTGCTGGTGATGGGGACCATCCTGTTCGTGCTGATCGTGCCCGATGCCGTGCGCATCCATGACATGGTGACGAAGTGAAGTACGTCCTCCTCGCGGTCCTCGTCGCCGTCGCGCTCGTCGTGCTTGCGCCTGTCGAGGCGTCGGCCCAATGCGCCATGTGTCGGCGCGCGCTCGACTCGCCCGAGGGCCGGCAGATGATCGGCGCGTTAAGGAGCGGCATCCTGGTGTTGCTCGCGGCGCCTTTCGCGGTGTTTGGCGTCGTGGCCAGCCTTGCCGTGCGGATGTCTCGCCGTCGGCCCTAAAACCCCTACCCGCTCGCCGGGAACTCGTCGGCCGTCAGTCCTGTCGCAGAGGCGAGCCGGTCGCGCCACGCCGCGTGGTCGGAGGCCTGTTCAAGCGGCGCTGTCGCGTCGTGGCCGACGGTGAACGGCCGCTCATTCGATGCGATACCCTCGGAGGTGGAAAGTTGGCGATCGAGCACCACCAGATTCGCTTCCGAGGCGTCGTGTCTGCTCTCGATACGCCGGGTGATGCGTTCCCGTAACGTCGCGGCGTCCGCCGCGAGATCGACGATCACGAACGGAATCCCGAGCTCGCTTGCCAGGCTGCGGAACAGATCGCGCTGCCAGCGTTTGAGAAATGCGCCGTCGGCGATAGCGATGTGCCCGGAGGCGAGGATGGCCCGCGTGAGCGCCTGCACACGGAGGTATGTGTCCCGGGTCTGGTCCGGCGCGTACAGCCCGGCGTCGACCCGCGATTGGCTGGCGGCGCCGGCGCTGAGGCCCTGCATGCGCTTGCGCTCGACGTCGGTCCGAATGCGAATGGCGCCAAGCGATTCGACCAGCACCTGTGACAGCGTGGTTTTCCCGCAGCCCGACAGGCCGTGCATGATCACGAGGGCCGGCCGGGGTCGGGCAAAGTAGCGTGCGGCCAGCGCCACGTACTCGCGGTATTCCGCCTTGAAGGCATCGGAGGCGTGCGGGTGGTCAGGGGAGTCGATCTGGTCGGCCCTGAAGCAGGCGACCTTGGCTCGCACCATCGCGCGGTAGGCGGCATAGAACCGGAGCACACCTAATCCGCCGTAGTCGGCCGTCTTCTCGAGATACGCGTTCAGCACCCGGAAGGCGAGGTCCGCGCGCCGACGGTGCTGGAGGTCCATGACGAGGAAGGCGACGTCGCTCATCACATCGATCCAGCGCATCGCTGGATTGAACTCGAGACGGTCGAAGAGCGTGACCTGTCTGTCCACAAGGGCGATATTTCCCAGGTGGAGGTCGCCGTGACACTCCCGGACGAATCCGTCGCGATGTCGTTGGTCAAAGTCGGCGATTCGGCTCGCGTGTTCGCGCTCCGTCCATTCGGCGATGGCATCCAGCTCGACTCGATCGCAGGCGCTCTCGAGCCGCGGGCGGATCTGGCTGAAGTTCTGTCGCGCCGCCTGGAGAACGTGCGCGGCCGTCCCGAACGCCGAGTCCGCGCGAGCCACGCCCGCGGCACCGTGGAACGACGCGATCGTGGCTGCCAGCTCGTCGATATCCGCCGGTGTGAGAAGACCCGCCGGCAGCAGGTGCGAGAGGAGCGCCTCCTGCGGGAATTGGCGCATCTTGACGGCGTACTCCAGCACGGGGCCATCACCGCCGATGGCGGGCCTGTCCACGGTGCCAGTGATGGCGACGACATCGAGGTAGATGGAAGGCGCGAGAGGACGGTTGAGCCGCAGCTCTTCTTCGCAGTCGAACCGTCTGGCGGCCAGCGTGGTGAAATCCAGGAACTCCAGGTTGACCGCCTTCTTGATCTTGTAGGCGCACGGGCCTGTCAGCAGGACGTACGAGATATGTGTTTCCAGGACCTCGACGCGGTTGACCTCCGTGCCGAAGATGGCCGGGTTCGTCAGGGATGCGATGAGCCGCGCCTGCATCGAGTCACGTCCTGGATTCAGACTCCGCGCCGTCTGCGACCTCGTAGCGGGCGCGAATGGCCTGGGCGATGGCGTCGGTGGTGTATCGGACATCCAGGGCATCGACACGTTGTTCGAGGTGGAGGATGTGCGCGGCCAGCGACCGATCGCGGAATACGTGGTCCAGCCACTGCGAAAAGTCATGCCGCTGCAGGTGACCCTGCAGCTCTTCGGCGGGAAGGGCCGTGAGCAGCCCGGTGAAGGCGCGGAGTGTGTGAGCGCGCGGCCCGGGCTGTCCGTGCTGCGTGAAGACGAAGGCTTGAGATGGACGGATCGGCATGTCGAGGTACTTGGTCCGATGACGAACGTGGCCGGTCAAGCGTGGCGCCATCCGGAACCGGCGCACCTGCCCGTGTGCCTCCTCGGGGCCTGGCAGGAGCGCGGCCTCCGACGTCTGCAGTTCCCGGAAGATCTCCGGCGCGAACGTGGCCTTGCGGCAGGCCGCGCACATCGCCAGCAGCGCCTCACATTCCTGCGCGGACGTTTCCCGCGTGACCATCACCACCGCATCGTTCGTGGCGCGCACGGCTTCGTCGAGCGCCGAAACCCGGTACGTGACGAGGATGTACCCGGCGAGCTCGGGATCGAGCAGATGGGCGCTGCCTGGACCCAGAAAATAGTGGGCCTCGTCGACCAGGATCTTGTGCGGCAATCCCGTCCGGCGCCGGAGGTGGTTGAGTGTCGGCAGCAATGAGTTCAGATACTCGACCTTCTCATGATGAAGCATCTTCGAGAGATCGACGATGACGCTGATGTCCGAGTAGCGGAGCGCCTGCTCGATCTCGCGCGGGCTCGGCGGCGGATCGTCGCCTCCCAGGACGATGACGCTCGGCAACGCTTCGAGCGACCGGTAGTCGCCTTCCGGATCGATGATGCAGACGCAGTAGTCCTGGAGAATGAGCTGCTCGCAGAGCAGTCCGGCGAGAAACGACTTGCCGGTGCCCGGCTCGCCCGCGACGATGATCGTGCGTCCCCGGACGGCCAGACTCACGGGCAGGCCGTCGTGCTGATGGCCCAGAGAAAGGCGGCGCCGGCCCATCTGCCCGGCCGACAATCTCGGCTGGCGTGAGACCCGGTTGACGTAATCGGCGACGGCTGATGGGCCTGTCCCGCGAATGATCTCGTCGGCGACCGCACGCAAGGCGGGACTGCCCCACTCCACCGCGACGCCCACCTCGCAGCTGTCGAGCAGGTCGTGATCGTTTTCGGCATCGCCAACGCCGACCGTGTTGTGAATCGACACCCGCAGGGCGCGAAGCGCCTGTCTGAGCCCGGTGGATTTGGCGACCGCCTGTGGCAGGACCATCAGACGGCTTCGGTTGAACGCGAGAATCAGCGGCTGTTCCAGCCTGCGAATCACGTCAAGGATTGGAGCCGCCAGCGCCGCGTCCGCCTCGATCACGGACTCGCCGATCATGACGTCGAGACCCCGCCGTACGAATTCGGCGAGGACGGTCTCGCTGGGAGGATGGGACAGCAGCACGTGACGGCCGCTCGACGGAAACTCGAGAACCGCGCCATTCTCGGCGACGACGACGTCGAAGCACGACAGGTCGCCAGCCACGCGGCGCAGATCCGACAGCCGGCGTCCAGTCACCAGCGCGACGATGATGCCGCGTTGGCGGGCTTCCGCGATCGCCGCACGCACGGCCGGATCGACGCCGCCGCCATTGGCTGCGATCGTGCCGTCGTAGTCGAGCGCCAGAGCCGAAAACTTCATGGGCCGCTCATGGAAAGATCCCGCATTCCACGTAGACGCGCGCGACTTTGTTGATGGCGGTGAGGAACGCCGCCGTCCGCAGATCCTGCAGGCCGGGCTGACGGCGAAGCGTCTCGCGGATCTCCCGATAGGCGAGGGTCATGGTTCTCTCGAGTCCCGCATTGACCGTGGTCTGCTCGTCGGCACCTTCCAGCCGTCCAAAGCGCACGTGAGACAGATTCTTGAGCCACTCGAAATAGGACACCGTTACGCCGCCGGCGTTGGCGTAAATGTCGGGAATCACCATCGTGCCCCTGCTCCGGAAGACTTCGTCGGCGTCCGCCGTGGTGGGGCCGTTGGCGCCCTCGAGGATGATCCGGGCCTTGATCCGCGGCGCATTGTCGGCCGTCAACTGGTTCTCGAGCGCCGCCGGCACCAGGACGTCGCAGTCGAGCTCGAGCGCGTCGGTGCCGCGGGCGAGGGATGTCGAGCCAGGAAAGCCGAGGATCGATCGCGCCGTCTTTCGGTGGGCAACCACCGCGTCTTCGTCGAGCCCTTTGGCATCCGCGATCGCGCCTTCGGGTACGGCAATCGCGATGAGCCGTGCGCCCTGCTCGCGGCAGAACTTCGCCGTGTAGTACCCGACGTTGCCCAGTCCCTGCACGACGACGCGCTTGCCCTCCAGGCCTACCGAGAGCCCAAGTGCCTTCATATCGTCTGCCTGCGAGCAGGCCTCTTTGAGGGCGTACACGAGGCCGCGGCCCGTGGCTTCCTTCCGGCCCCGGATGCCGCCTTGCGTGACGGGTTTTCCCGTGACACAGGCCATCGCATCGAGCTGTCCGGGGTTGAGTGCCGCGTACGTGTCGGCCACCCAGGCCATCTCCCGCTCGCCGGTGCCGGCGTCGGGGGCCGGCACATCGACGCCGGGGCCGATGAGGTTTCTCTTCACCAGTTCATGTGTGTAGCGGCGCGTAATTCGCTCCAGTTCGTCGACGCTGCGCGCGCGCGGATCAATCCGTACCGCGCCCTTCGCGCCGCCGAACGGGACGTCAACGACGGCGCACTTGTAGGTCATCAGCGCCGCCAGCGCCTTGACCTCCGATTCGTCGGCGCCGAGGCTGAAGCGGATGCCGCCCTTGGTCGGAAGCCGATGGTGACTGTGTTCGGCGCGCCACGCACGGATGACCTCGATCCGGCCGTCGGCGTGCTTGATGGGAAACTGGAACGCGTGGACGCCGTCACAGGCGCGAATCTGATCGAGCAGCCCTTGAGGGTGGCCGCTCGACGCGGCCGCGCGATCGAAGTAGAAATCGACGTTATCTTCAAAACTTCGCGGCATCGCGTCACTTCCCCACGACAATCTTCAGTTCTCCCCACCAGGTGACCGTCCCAAACGGCAGAACGCTCGGCCGCTGGGCCGGGGACATCAGCGCGGTGTCCAGGTGCTCGACATACGAGATCTTGTCGTTGATGCGCGTGATCCTGATGTAGCTGCCGGCCTCGGAGGCGAAGTACGAGAAGTCTCCGGAAGAGGTGAACTGAAGCGGGCGATTGTCTCGACTCGTCCAGAAGAACTTGCCATCGACGACGTTGATGAGCAGGCGGTTCTTCTTGGCGATGTCCGAGCTGAGCACCTGACGCGTGGTGCGACCTTCACTGGAATCGACCCGAACCGAGGGGATGCCCTCGAGCGTCGTCGTCCCAGGCGGAATTTCAACGGGCCGAGGCGCTGCCTGACCGAACGAGGGAGAAGCCGCCAGAACGAAGCACGCCATCCCGATGCCGACCCAGGCCATGCGACGCGGTAATCGAGGTGTCATACGCCCCTCCAGCCTTCGAAGAATCCCCACATCAAAGACACGCGATGCAAACGCGCTGCCCCGACCGCCGGCATCGCCGGCGGCATCCAGGCGCGCTCAGCCGGTCGAGGTCACGTGAAATTCCCCGCACCCGTCGAAATAGTCCGCGCTAATCGTTGATGCCTGCCAGGCGCCCTCGCCTCCAAGCTGTCATCGGTCGGCACGGTCATTGCGGACTGCGAAGCCGATCGCCGATCGAACAAGCCTTGGGAGGTTGTATGCGTCTCGCCTTCCGAATGTCTCTCCTCGCGGTTGTCATGGCCTCCATTGTTGGTTGGGGAGTGATTCTGCCCTCGCGAGG
>JBAUGX010000155.1:0-16035 GCA_049679965.1 Vicinamibacterales bacterium | reverse complement strand
ATGGCATTGAATCAGCGGAAGCTGCCTCACTCCTCAAGCGACTCGGCGAGCATCCGGCTAAAGACGGCGACTGTGGCCCGCCAGTCGCCGTTCATCGCCGCCGCGCCAGCGTCCCCGTAGCCGCCGTCAGGGCGAGGACGCAGCCGGATCGCCGGCGGCAGGCCGTATCGCATCAGCAACGCGTTAGCCCAGATGCGCGCCGTCCGGCCGTTTCCGTTGGCGAACGGATGGATTCGAACCCACTCGGCATGCGCCCATGCGCACAGATCGATGACAGCCGCGAGGCCGTCGGTGTCGAGCGCCTCCGCGCGTGGGTAGCGCGCGTCCAGCGCGGCCACCGCTCTCTGTAAGGTCTGTTCGAAAGCCGCGAGCTCCGAGGCGACCCGCTCAGGCGGCGCGCTTTCGTACCCACCCACCCAGACGCGCGTCGTCTCAAGGCCGGGCTCGCCGCGAAAGCGCCCGACGTATTTCTTGTCGGGCACCTTGAGACCGGCCATCGTGTCACCCTGCCACCGCCGCGCGTGCTCGACGGCTGGGATCTCCCTGCGAGCGGCGCGATCCCTGACGTCGCGAAGAACGCCAACGAGGTTCTGCCGAAGTCTTGGGCTGTCTGCGTCCCAGTCAGCCACGTATCAGCTCGCGCACCAACCGCTGGGCGGGTCCCTTTGCGCGAGTTGTCTGACCCTCCACTGGGTCCTGAGCGGCTGATTCGGCTTCGGCATCGGCGAACTTGGAGATCGCCGATTCGAAGTCCGCATCCGCCTGTCGGTAGGCTTTGACGCGACGAAGCGTCTCCTCGAGTTCCGCCTCGACGGTCGCGGAGCGGGTATCGAGGTACTCGCCTACGGCTTCGTTGACGAGTCGGTTCAACGGCACTCTCCGCACCTCGCCGAGTAGCGCCAACCCTTTCTCTAGGCGAGGATCGAGACGGAAGGTCGTGGCCTTGCGCCCACCCCCTCGCTTCGCTTGGGTGGAATCGGAGCGCCGACTTGAGCGAGCGACAGCTTTGCTTTTCATGGCTGCCGTAATGATATCAAAATGCACTTGTGACGTCAAAACGTTGTATTGACTTCACTGTGCTACTCGAGTGAGATCATCGCCGGAATGGCACAACGCTCCGCGTCGCAGACTGTTTGTTCGCGAGCATCGTCTGGACATGCCGTGCCCAGGTTTCGAGCGCGGCACGCTTCTCACTCCGGTACGCGTGCAAGTTGTAATGACGCCGCGTGACGCCCGACTCGGTGTGATTGAGAATTTTCGGGATGATGTTCTCAGGCACTCCTGCGTCAGCCATCAGTGTGGCGGCCGTCCGGCGGAGGTCGTGCGCTGTGAAGCCGAAGCCGGTACGACGTCGAAGCCGTTGCACAGCCTTCTGAATTTCGACGTACGGACCATCTGTCTTGCGCGACGGGAACACGTACTCGCTTGCCGAGCGCTCAGTCTGAGTTCTCTTCGCGCGGCGCGTGGAGTTGATCCTGAGGCGCTCGGTCTCGTCATGCGTAGCGAGGTCACGCAGGAGATCGATAACCGCACCACTCAGCGGCACCTCATGCGCGAGTCCGTTCTTGGCGTCCGGGCCTGGGATCGTCCACACAATCGGCTCAAGCTTCGAAGGGAAGACAAGTCCGTCCTCGGTTCGCTCGAAGAGTGTCGGCTGCAGCTGCGCCCAGCGCATGCGAGACGCCTCACCCGAACGCTGTGCTGTGAGCAGCAGCGTGCGGAACAACGTCGCAATCCGGTGGTGCTCGGAATCCAGCGCCAGCCAAAGCGTCCGAATCTCCTCCGGCGAGAGCACGCGATCGCGCGCGGTTTCCGGCGCGACCGGCTTGAGACGCGCTGCCGGGTTTGCGTCAATCCATTCCCGGTCGAGCGCGAAGTTGAACATCTTCTTCACGAGCGCCAGCACACGGTTGGACATGATCGGCGCACCGACCTTCTCTTGTCCGTCCTCCGTTGTGCCCTTCCGCAGCCGACGTTCCGAGATCGCCTCGACGAGATCGCGGACGTCACGGCGAGTAATGTCTTTCACTTTCCGAGTTCGCCATCCCGGCAGCAGATATCGGTTGATCTGACGCTCATCCTCCGCCCAGGACCGCTTCCGCGGCCGGCCGTTGGCGCCGACCTGCTTCGCCCACTTGCGCATGTAGATCTCAGCGAGCTGGCCGAAGGTCTCGGCGTCGCGTTCGGCGTGGCGCTCGGCAACCGGATCGCGTCCTTCGATCTCGATCTGTCCGAGATACGTTTTCGCCTTCAAACGCGCGTCGGCGAGGCCAACCGCGGGATAGCTACCGAGCTTGAGCCGAACCGCGCTGCCGTTCGGCCGCCGATACATCACGATCCACGCCTTCCGGCCGCTCGGCGACTTGCGACCAGCCGGAGAGATTCGCATGCCGAAGCCGGGAAGCGACTCGTCCCAATACTCGACCCGTTTGTCGCTCGGCTTCAACGATTGGATGGTTCGGTCGATGAACTTCAGGCGGCGATACGCGCTCGAGGCGCTGGGCTCAGGCGCGCTCTCACGTTCGTTTCGATGCATGGCGTTCGTGTCTCCCGATTTCTTCTGGGCAGCAACTGGGCAGCATAAAAACGCCACTCGACGCAGTTGCCTGCTATGCGATGAAAACACGGAGCCACGCGTAAATCAATAGGAAACAACGGGTTGCACGTTCAGCGCGTTTCAGCGCGCGTCAGCGGATTGCACCTGATAGTGATTCGTAATCAGCAGGTCCGCGGTTCAAGTCCGCGCGCCGGCTCCAGAATCACTCAGTGAGATCACTCTTGCTGCTGCGGAGCGGCCACAGGCTGGCGGTTCTCCACCCGGTACCGCTCACGCCATGTCTGTAAAGAACGGCGAGGCCTTCAGCTTGGTCACTTCGCCGGGGACAAGAATCGCTTCGGGCGGGTGCTTCGTCTCCATCACTGATTCTCGACGTTTAGGGTCTAACGGAAACGCGATGGTCGTGTGATCCAGATCAAAGGCGTGGCCCATCTCGTGAGCCATTCCATACGTGGCCCGTTTCGTGGCAGCGTCGACCGGCCCACTCTCTGGACACTGCAGGCTGGTGGTATCAGGCGGTACGGCGGCGAATCCGGGCAGACCGGCCGCCCCGTTCCAGTGGCTCGAGCTGCTCCCGGTAAAGGGAGCGCACACCACCAAGAGGTCGGCCCGGCAGGCGATTAGTCCCGACGTGTATTCCGACTGAAGGCCGTAGAAAAAATCGTTGCGATGGGCGTCGTTCGTCGTAATGTCACAAAGTCGGTTTAGATCGGACGCGCTCTTGCTGCTGATGGCCACTACGGGCTGAAGCAGCTTGAAGGTTCTGCCCACACGGCCGAGATAGAATTTCCGGACGTAGGCTAGGTTCGAACGGAAATAGTCGAGCCCGCGATTCACCGACCCCAGATCACCCGCGAAGTCCTTGGCAATCACCATCACTGGAAACACGACGTGGCTCAGCCCCTTCAAATTCGCGGCAGCCCAGTCACCGCTGCGAACGCCCTTCGCGACCAGCGTGAGCATCCCCGTGGATGGGTACGCCGTGGCGAGGTTGATCGACTTCTCCTCGGTGCCCACGCGCGCCACCCAACCATGCAGATGATCGGTCTTTGCCAGGGCATGGGCCGAGGCGCCGTACTGGAGCTTGACCACCTGATCCATGCTGATCGGCCGGAGATACGAAGCGTCGAATAGAGCGCTCATGGCATAGCCTCCGACCGGAGAGTTGTTCTACAGCCTTGCCGCAGCGCGCCGATTATAGGGCTCGACACCTGAGTAATGTCGGCCCCCGTGACATCAATCACCGTTGTCAGCCTGTTAGTTTGACCTCGCTCGGACGATAGTTCTTCCGGCTCGCATGGCGGTACGCCAGTTGCCGCAACCATGTCAGACACATGAGGCCCTTACAAATCTGTATCGACAACGTAGCACTCGCGAAGATCGCTCTCGCTCTTAGCACAGAGGCACTTAGAGGCCGACGCGCCCCGAACGATCGACGTCACCGCTCGATGAGCAGCCGCGAAGGACGGAGACAGATTTCTGCCCTTCAGGGCAAGTTATTCGCCTCCGGGGGTGACAAATGAAGAGGCGTACAGGAATGAAATTTCGCGTGCCCGCCGCGTTCATGCTCGCAGCGATTGTGTCGGCTATCTCGGTGGGGGCGTGGGGGTCATTCGTCGCGACTGACCTTGGCGCACTTGACGACGGATCAAGCTACGCTCTCGACATCAGCGAAAGCGGCGTCGCGGTCGGCTATTCAGGATCGCATGCGTTTAAATGGACGCAAGCCTCGGGGATGGCGGACCTGGGCACGCTTGGCGGCGGTAGCAGCATCGCCTGGGCGATCAACGATCAGGGCACCCTGGCGGTCGGCGCGAGCAGGACCGCGGCAAATACTCAGCATGCGTTCGCCTGGACCGAGGCAGCCGGGATGACTGACCTTGGAACGCTCGGCGGCATTTCGCCGGGCAGCTATGCCACCGGGGTGAACAATGGCGCCCTGGTCGTCGGGTTCAGTTGGCGCAGGACCTCCAATGACTTGTCCGCCAGCAGCGTTACGCACGGGTTCGCCTGGACTGCGTCAACCGGAATGGTCGACATCGGCACCTTTGGCGGCGACACCTACCCGAACGCTGTCAACAACAACGGTCTGGTCGTCGGAACGAGCTACACAGAGGACAACGCGACATCCCGCCCTTTCGCATGGACTCGGGCCGATGGCCTGATCGATCTTGGCTCGCTCGGCGGTCGATTCGGCGAAGCACTGGCGGTGAGCGATAGCGGCGTCGTGGTCGGCTACAGCTACACGGCGGGCGATGTCTCCTACCCGCATCCGTTCGCGTGGACCCAAGAGAGCGGCATGATCGATCTTGGCACGCTCGGCACCGGCAACGGCGGCTACGCGACCGCGGTGAATGATGACGGCGTCGTAGTCGGCTACACGTCTTCAGCCGGATCAAACGCGATCCGCGCGTTCGTCTGGTCGTTTCCGAACGGCATGGTCGATCTCGATCCGGTCGACACACGAGAGAGTTATGCCACTGGCATCAGCAACGACGGGCTGGTGGTTGGCAATCACCTCGTGGATGACAGCCGAGGCCTCTACGGGTTCGCTTGGACTCCGGCCGGCGGAATGGCCGATCTCGACCCGCTCGGCGCGCCATACAGCCAAATCGACAAAGTGACCAAGAGCGGCATCGTCCTCGGCTTCAGCTGGGGCCCCGGGGGGGCTGGCCATGCGACCGTGTGGCGAGCTCCTGATACCACGGCCCCGACGGCTCGTCCCACGCAGACCCCGGCCCCGAATAGTGCGGGCTGGAACGTCGGCAGCGTCACCGTCAGCTGGAACTGGACCGACAACCGGGGATGGGGCGTCGACTTCGCACACTGCACAACCGAGAGCACATCGTCGGGCACCGGGTCGGTGGCGCTGACCGCCTCGTGTACCGATCTTGCGGGAAACACGGCGACTGCCTTGTACACCGTTCGCATCGACCCGACGACACCGAGCGTCCCGATCCTCGCACCCGTGAACGGCGGGAGCTATTTCCTGAACGCGATCAGCACCACCGCCCTCGGTAACAAGACAACGGACAACCTTCCGGCGCTGAACTCAGTCGAGGCAGGCAGCACCGTCTCGGTCACACTCAGCTTGGTGGGCAACCAGGGGTTGGATATCTTGGCGCTGGGCTATCCCAGATCGCAGCAAGTCTCATGCGACGGCCGGGCACCATTGGACAACATCGAGCAGACGGCAGGCAACAGCAGGCTGAGCGACGACCCCGGCAGCGACAAGTACAACTACCTGTGGGAGACGGACAAGAACTGGGCGGGGACGTGTCGGCGTCTGACCGTCAGGTTGATTGACGGCATCGAACACAAGGCAGACTTCAAGCTCGACTGAGCCAAACACACACCTATCCTGGTTCGACGGGCGGAACGAGCCGGACGCGTCGGTCTGGTGGGTGGATCAGCGGGGTTTGGGTACCTCGCCCGAGATTTCGAGGTGTGGCGCCTACGCGAGCCGGACGTTCTCCGCCCTCGGCCCCTTCGGTCCCTGCCCTTTGTCGAAGGTCACGGCCTGGCCTTCACGCAGCTCGTAGAACGGCGTGTCGTTGCATGCCGACTGGTGGAAGAAGTACTCGCTGCCGTCCGTCGCCGCGATGAAACCGAACCCTTTGTCACTGACTAGACGCTTAATCGTGCCGTTCATATTCGCCATACGTTCTCCTTCGTAGCCGATCGAAATGTCCCGCCCCGCCAGGCTGGCGCGCGCGACGTGTGCCGCCGTGATTCTCAGGCAGGTGCGACTGACATGTGGCGGCAGTCATCGCACCGCAGGTAGAGCACCGGAAATGATTCGGACCGACCGACGATGCGCGCCGTGGACCGGCCGCACTTGGGACACACCTCGGCCCCACGCGACCCATCCGCGGTCTTCTGGCGTCGTGGCCGCTCGGGACGCGGGACGCGTGCAGGTAATGGTGGCATCAGTCGGTCCCTTTCCCCTTCTGTGGAAGCGCTTTGACCATCTGCCGGACGCGGTCGCGACGCCGCAGCTTCCGCCTCCGGTCCTTATGAAACCTCGCTCGATCGCCATTCCGTCTAGACATTACCGCCTCCAAAACGTTGCCATAGGTGTGAGGGAGATGGGAGTGTTTGCAGGCGGGCTCGCTCTTGAGGGTTACAGTATACAGGATAAAGAGGTTCTAAGGGGCTTAGGGGTAGTATGGGCGTTGTGAGACGGGTCCTCTGTGCGGTGCTCGTGGTCTCGGGCGTGACGGTGGCGTCCGCCGCCCAGGTCGAAGTCATGAGCGCCGGCGCGCTCGAGGCGGGGCTCGCGACCATCATTGAACAGTACACGCGCGCCACCGGCTCTCGCCCGGGAGACGTGCAGGTACAGTTCGGCACCGGACCCCAGTTGGCCGAACGTGTGACGGCGGGGATGGCCGCCGACGTCCTGATCGCTCCTGCGGCCGTGATAGACCAGGCCGTCAAAGACCGCCTGGTGTATCCGGAGACCAAGCTGACCATCGGGAAGGTCGGAGTTGGCGTCGTGGTTCGCGTCAACGCGCGAATTCCCAACATCGCCACCGCCGACTCCTTGAAACAAGCGGTCATGAACGCCGACGCCATCATCTACAACCAGGGCTCCTCGGGCCTGTACATCGAGAAGTTGTTCGACCAGATGGGCCTGGCCGCCCTCCTCAAAGCCAAGGGCCAGCGCTACGTTGACGGTGCCGAAGTCGTCGAGCGAATCATCAGCGGCATGGGCAACGAAATCGGCTTCGGCGCAACGACCGAAATCAGGATGTACGAGTCCAGGGGCGCCAGATTCGCTGGGCCTCTGCCGGCCGCCATCCAGAACTACACCACCTACGTTGCCGTGCAGATGATCGCCGCCCCATCTGCGGAGGCCGCCATGGACTTCTTGGGCTATCTCGCCTCCCCGGTCGCCAGGCGCCTCTTTACCTCCAGCGGCGTGGAGTAGATTCCGCCGATGCGCACGCGAACACTCGGGCTGTGGGCCATCGCGCTGCTCGCGGCCGTTGGCGGCGTCGCCGTCGGCCTCGGGGCGCTCGCGCGGCTCGACGGGTTCAGCGCCCGGGCGACACCGTCCGCTGCGGAACGGATCGTGGCCCGCGCGGTGCGGGGATGGGCGGTGCCGAGAGGGGCACGCGGCGCCAGCAACCCCGTGGCCTTCACCTCGGCCGTCTGGGCGGAAGGGCGCGCCCACTTCGCCGACCATTGCGCCACCTGCCACGCGAACGACGGCAGCGGGCAGACCGAGATTGGCCAGAACCTCTACCCGAAAGCCCCCGACATGCGCCTGCCCGACACGCAGCGTCTCACCGATGGCGAGCTGTACTGGATCATCGCGAACGGCGTCCGGCTGACCGGCATGCCGGCGTGGGGCGAGGGCGGCCCGAACGATGAAGTCACCTGGACACTCGTGCATTTCGTTCGGCACTTGAGCGAGCTGACGACCGAACAGCTTCGAGAGATGAAGGCCCTCAATCCGAAGACGCCTGAAGAGATCAAGGAAGAACAGGACGATCAAGATTTTCTGAGCGGCCGCGACACTGACGTGAGCACAGGCGCCCCGTCGCACCGTCAGCACAAGGAGACACCATGAAACATCTCGCGTTGATCATCGCGTCGGTGCTCGTCGCAGCGACGAGCCTCCTCGCGCACGAGGGCAACGAGCACGTGCGCGGCACGGTCACCGCCCTCTCGGCGCAGTCGATCACCGTTCAGACGACCGAGAAGGCCACGACGGTGCTCACCTTCACGAGCAAGACGACGTTCGTCAAAGGCGGCAAACCGGCGCGGCTGGCTGATCTCAGGGTCGGCGATCGGGTTGTCGTCGACGTGCCGAAAGGGACCAAGAGAGCCGCGGAGGTGCAAATCGGGACGGCCGTGGCGGCGAAGACCTCAAAGTAGCGAGCCGTCGGCCGGCCGTCAGCGGTAATATGAGGCGTGGACGTTCGACGCCTCTTCCTCGTCTTGGTCGTCGCCTTGGCTGCGCTCTGCGCCGGTGCCCGATCTTCGGCGCAGCAACCACCTGTTCAGGACGCCCGTCCGCGATTTGAAGGCGGCATCGATCTCGTCACCGTCAACGTCACGGTGACAGACGCGGACGGCCATCTCGTCACCGGATTGCCCCGGGAGGCGTTCGAGATTCTCGAGGACGCGCAGCGGCAGACGATCACGCAGTTCACCAACGAGCGGATGCCGATCAGCCTGGGCGTCCTGCTCGATATCAGCGACAGCATGTTCGGCAAGCGCATTCAAGACGCACGGCTCGCCATCGACCGCTTCCTGTTCGATCTCCTGGCGCCAGACGACGAATTCTTCGTTCTTGCCTTCAATCACATGCCACACGTCCTGACCCGCTGGACGCGTGACAACACCCTGATCAAAGGCGCGCTCGACGGCCTCAAGCCCTTCGGAAGCACGGCCGCGTACGACGCCCTGGTCGCGTCCATGCCGCTCGTGGCCGAGCGATCGCACCAGCGGGCGGCACTCGTCCTCATTTCGGACGGCGCCGACAATGCGAGCAATGTCGACCGCCGAGGCCTGCGCGCCGCACTCCTCAAGAGCGACACGTTCGTCTATGCCGTTGCCATCGACTCGCCGGACCGTCAGCCGATCAACACGCGGATCAACGCGCAGGCCCTCAGAGAAATCACGGCCGAGAATGGGGGCCGTACCGAGGTCGTCCAGAATTCGAGCGATCTGGCGGCAGCCACGGCCAGCATCGCCGGCGAGCTCAATAGCCAATACCTGCTCGGCTACACCTCGACACGTGGCGTCGACGGGCAATTCCACAGCATCCGCGTTCGGGTCGCCGGCACCGGCTACCGCATACGTGCCAGGACCGGATACACCGCGATCCCGCGCGCCAAGAAAAGCAATTGACCAGCGCGGCCCGTCGGACGGCACTCTTGATTTCGCTGATGACGTTCGGCGTCGCGGCGGCCGTGTGGGGTCAGACAGCGGGCGGCGTCGAAGTTGCGACGCGGGCGCGGGCATTTCAGCCCGGCGAGCTCGTGGTGGTCACGGCCACGGTGCCGGCGGCGGCTGACGCGCTGCGCGTGCGCGCGCTCGGCCGCGTCGTGCCCGCCTTCAGAATGGACGACCGCACATGGCAGGCACTCGTCGGCATCGATCTCGCCGTCGCGCCCGGGAAGTATTCGGTGTCGGTCGAAACCACGACTGGCCGGCGCCTTGGCCAATCGCTGATCACGATCGTCAGCAAGACGTTTCCGACACGCCGGTTGACCGTCGATCCGACATTCGTCAATCCCCCGCCGGCCGCAATCGAGCGACTCACCCGCGAGGCCGCCGAACTGGCCGCGCTCTGGAAGGCGCCGGCCAGCGAACGTTTGTGGACCGGCGGCTTTGTGGCGCCCGTGCCCACCGAGGCCACCGGCAGCTTCGGCTCGCGCAGCGTCTTCAACGGCCAGCCACGGACGCCGCATGGCGGCGCCGACTTCCCCAGTCCGGAAGGCGCGCCGATCCAGGCCCCCAGCGGCGGCCGCATCGTGCTGGCCCGCGATCTCTATTTCACCGGCAACACCATCGTCATCGATCACGGCCTCGGGCTGTTCTCGCTGCTCGCGCATCTCTCGTCGTTCGCCGTTCGGGAGGGCGAGCGCATCGAGGCGGGACAGGTCATCGGCGCCGTCGGTGCCACCGGGCGCGTCACCGGTCCGCACCTGCACTGGGCCGTGCGCGCCAACGACGCGAGGGTCGATCCGCTTTCGGTTCTCGCGCTGCTTCGGTGACAGAAGACTGGCTCAGGGCTCAGGGCTCAAGGCGAGGTTTTTGCTAGCCCCCCAAGGGTGAGCCGGGATCATCGCAAGCTTCGAGTCTTCGTCCTGGCCGATTCGCTGGTTCCGCGCATCTACCACGCGACACACTAGTTTCCCTCCGCTGAACGGTTTGGTCTTCAGGTTCAGATCAGACGTGCGGCTGTGTCAGTGGCGACCAATATCGGCCTTGAGCCATGAGTCTTGAGCCCTGAGCCAGACACCGTCGCCCCAAGCCCTACACCCACACGAGCACACCGGACGTGGGCCGGCCCGTAGCCTGCGCAATCGCCGACGCATACAGCGCCACCTGACGCCGATATCGGTCCTCTCCAGCAGCGGCCAGCTCGCGATCGGTCTTGTAGTCCACCACCGTCCACGCGCCGTTTTCTTCGAACGCGAGATCGACGATGCCTTCGATGAGCGTGCCGTCAGGCAGCGTCAGCGTCACCGGTGTCTCCCGGCGGCAGGCGCCGCGCTGGTCGGCACGACGCGCGCGCGCGACCACTTCGTGGGCGAGGACGCGTTGCACTGTGTCGCCCGCCGCCGCACGTTCCTCAGCGGCCGCCGCGAGAATGCGGCCTTGGGTGTCGGCCAGCGCGTCGATGACGGCCCGATCGGCCGCGAGCGGCACCGCCGCCAGAATCGCATGGACGAGTTCTCCGAAGCGCAGCCCTCCGGGACGCGCCGGCCCGCGCGCGTCCAGCACGCGGACGCTCTGCAGTGCGTCCGCGCTCATCTCCGGCGCGCCCTCGCCCGCCGCCCACTCGGTGACGGTGCGAACCAACAGCGACGGCGTCGAGCCCCTGGCGATCGCCTGCTCGCGCAGCGTCCGCCATTGTTCGTACTCACGCAGCCCCTCGCCCACCACCGATTCCGGCACGTCCTTCATGATGAGCGATTCGCGGCGGATGCCAATCGAGGGCTCGACGTCGAGATCGAGCGCCCACGGGTCCCACCACGTCACCGAGTACGCACTCTCGGGCCCCTGTCGCGGAAAGCGGTGCAGCCCCGGACGCACCGTCTCCGCCGTCGATGGATCGTTGTCGGGCCGCTTCCACACCGAATCTTTCTTGAACACGGGACAACCGGGCGCCGCGACCGCCGCCTGCCGAGCGGATGACACCGGATAGATGGCGTCGTTCATCGGATCGGTCCAGCTCCCGTCCCAGGTCGCGTCGCCCACCGCCGGCACGACCAGCAGATCCCGCGCACGGGTCGCGGCGACGTAGGCCACACGCACGCCTTCCGCCTCGTCTCGGGCAATCTCGAGCGGCTCGTTCATCGCAAGCTCGATCGGCGTCCACCGGCCGAGACGTAAGTAGCAGGCATGACGCTCCCGATCGATCAGCCGGTCGGCGCGTTCGCCGCGAAGCTTCGCGGTCATGTCGGCCAGGATGACGACCGGAAACTCGAGGCCCTTCGCCTTGTGCACCGTCATCAACCGCACGCCGTCGCTGCCCTCCTCGAGAATCGGCGCCTCAGCCGCCTGACCACCATCCGCCTGCTCGCGCAGCTCTTCGACAAACCCCCGGAACGAGATGCCGCCGCTCATCTCGTACCGGCGAGCGAGCTCGGCGACGTGCAGGACGTTGGCCAGCGCCTGTTCGCCCGCCTGACGCAGCACGAACCCGACGTGCGCGCGCGTCGCATTCAGCAGACGCGTGATGGTGTCGGCCACCGGCCGATGGTTACGGCCGCTGTGCAGCCCGCGCAGCAGGCGCAGCGCATCGGCGACCGGGCCGAGCTCCGGCACGACGTCTGCCGGTACCCTGAAGGGATGGAACGACCTGTACCGATGCCAGTAATCGAGCAGCGTCTCATCGTCGAACGCGAACAGCGCGCCTCTGAGCGTCGCAAACACCGACAGCTCATCGTCGGACCACTCGACGGCCGAGAGCGCGGCGCGGAGCGTGTCCACCTCCTCGCGGCCGTGAAACGACTTGCCACCCACGAGCAGGTGCGACACACCCCGTGACTCGAGGGCCTCGACGTAGGGGCGCGTGACGTCCTCGCCGAAATGGAGGAATCGGCGGAACAGAATACAGACGTGCCGCGCCTTGACCGGCACCAGCGTTGGCGGTCCGTCGGGCGTCGTCCGTTCCGTCACGCTCCACCCGCTCTCGTTCAGCAGCCAGTGGACGAACGCGCCGATGCCGGCCGGCAGCGACTTCTCGATGGCGTATCCTGCGACGCGCCGCTGCCCGTACGGTTCCGGCACCGGCAGGGCGATCACCGCCGGCTGTCCGACGTTCTCCTCACGATAGGATGACAGCGCCACGTACTGCGCCTGCACCGTCGCGCGGTCGCCCGTCATGAGCGGCGCAAACGCGGCATTGACCGCACGCTGGATCGCCGGCGTCGCGCGAAAGCTCGTATGCAGAAACGCGCGCCTGGCGCCGCGTGCCTCGAGCAGCTCGCACACCTCGCGGTACGTCTCCACGTCCGCTCGACGGAACCGGTAGATCGCCTGCTTCGGGTCGCCGACGATGAACAGCTTGCCGGGGACGGGAGTCACCTGCCGCCAGTCCCCTTCAGCCGCGGTGTCGGCGGCAAGCAGCAGCAGGATTTCGGCCTGCAGCGGATCGGTGTCCTGGAATTCGTCCACGAAGACGTGGGTGAAGCGTGACTGAAAGGCCTGCCGCACGGGCGCGTGCTCGACGAGCAGGTCGCGGGCCCGCAGGAGAAGGTCGACGAAATCCAGCGCGCCTGCCCGCTGCTTCAGCCGTTCGTATTCCTTCACGATGTCCCGGAGCTCTTCGTGCAGCAGGGCCGCCAGATCGCAGTCAGCCGCGCGTTGGAACTGGTCGAGCTCGGCCATCAACGTCTCGTACGCCGTCCAGACCGTATCGCGAGCCACGCCGGGCCCGTACGTGCGCTCCCGGCCCCGACGGGCCCGCCGAACGTTGCGGTCCTGCGCCAGATCGATGACGCGGGCCTCCCATCCGTCGCGGTCGGGCGCGTCGAGGCGAGCGGCGATCTCGATGTGGTGACTCACCTCTCTCACCGGCGTCAGGTCCAGATACAGCGGATCGCGAGTCGAGACGGCCGTGCTGCAGATCGCGGCCACTTCGTGCACGCGGGCGATCACGCGATCCAATTCGCTGTCCCGATCGAAAGGATCACGCCGCCACGGGCCGGTGAAGTCGCGCCACTCCGCCAGCTCGCGTGCCGCCCGGCGGAGCCGCTCCACCGGCCCTTCGTCTCTGTCGCGGCCGTCGCGCGACCACACGCTCCGGCGCAGCGCGCGCCGCACGCCTTCGGGCGGATCCTCGAGCTGGCCGTGCAGCCATCCCAGAAAGGCCTCGTTGAAGATGCGCCCGGCGCCCGCTTCGGCCAGCACCTCGAACAAGGGGTCGACCCTGGCCTCGACCGGGCGCTCCCGCAGCAGGTCCGCGCAGAAGCCGTGGATCGTGCTGACGTGCGCCTCTTCCAGCCGGCCGATGGCGTCGGTGAGGCGCTCGTGGACGATGGCGTCCGATTGCTGCCGCAGGCTCTCGAGTTCCTTGCGGATGCGCAGCTTCAGCTCGCCGGCCGCCTTCTCGGTGAAGGTGACGGCCACGATCTGCTCGATCCTCGCGCGGCCGGTCGCGATCACGTTCAGGATGCGGTGCACCAGTTCCGTGGTTTTGCCCGTGCCCGCCGCCGCTTCGACGATGACCGTGTCGTCGAGGGCGTCGCGGATGAGCAGACGATCCACGTTGTCGACGGGTGTCTGCGCGCTCATGGCCGCTTCCTCAGCTCGATCAGGTCAGCCAGCGGCTCCCGCGACTTGATGCGGCTGATGCGGCGCTCCGCCATCGGTCCGCAGACGGGCCTGAAGTCGCACCAGGTGCATGCGTGCTCGACCGGCGCCGGCGCGAGAAATCCCGTCTCGATGGCGCGATCGATGATCTCGAGAACCTCAACACCCGAGCGCCGCGCCTCTGGCGTGAGCGGTATGCGCACCTGCCGGTAACCGCCATCGGTCGTGGCGTAGTAGAGACGCCCTTCGACGACCGGCCGGCCGGTGGCCGCCTCGAGCGCGAGGGAATAAAGCACTGGCTGCAGGACGGCGCCCCCGCCCACCACCATCCGGTCCTTGCCGCGGAACTTGCCCGTCTTGTGATCGGTGACGCGCAGTTCGCCGGTTCCCGCGCGCTCTTCCACCAGATCGATCGACCCGTGCAGCCGAAACCGTCCGTCGATGGCCACCGGATCCGGGTGGCTCGCGGGATCGCGTCCCACGGCGAGCGGGCCACCGTCGCGGAACCCGAACGCCCACTCGAAGTAGCGCGGCATCCATTCGCCGCCCGCTCTCGCGAGCTCCTCCACCCATAACCGCAAGTCCCGCCGGATCCGGCCAATCTCGTCGTGCCACACGCGATCGACCGCCGGCGCCAGCAGGTCGTACTGTTCGCTGGCGATCGCCTGGATTGCGGCGTCGAGCGCCGCGAGGGCGTGATCGCGTCCGGCGGCCGTGATCGGCAGTTGCCCGTCCGCCATCAACCGCCGATAGAACGCCGTCTGCATCGCATGGAACAGGCTGCCCCGCGTCAACGGATCAAGGCGCTGCAGCGGCTCGAGATCCTCAGCGGGCCGCATCCGGTAGATGGACCCGAGCAGGAACTGGTACGGGCACGTCGAGTACTTTTGCAGCGCCGACAACGAATAGACGCGCGATCCGAGCCGATGCGCCGAGAGCGCCGGCCTGACGCGATCGGTCATCACCGTGATGCCGTCCCAGTGGGTCCAGGGCTTCTTCGCGCGCATGTAGCGCTCGCGCACGGACCGCTGCAGGCAGTCGTTCAATTGCAGGATGTATTGCGCGCCTCCCCTCGACCGATCCTCTGGCTCCTGGAGCAGCGTCCGCAGCGTGGCGAGATCGTGCTCGAGCGCGTCAATCGCCTCGTTCCGATCGGCCGGCGCCGGCCAGGCCAGGGCCGCCTGCGACTGCCGCGCGGCCGCCTGCTGCAACTCGTCGGCGCTCGGCACACGCCCGGTCATCGCGCGCCACACCTCGAGCGCGTACAACGACGGCACGCGCGGCCGTCCCTCACCCACTTCGATCGTGGGGTACGACACGTACACGCGCGACTCGGCCGCGCCGAGCGCCAGCCGCAAGTGCAGCTTCTCCATCTCGCCGCGCTCGGTCCTGGCGGGCAACCCTCGCTGCAGTTTCTCTCGTGCTTCGTCGAGCAGCAGCGGATCCTCGCGGAGCTTCTGCGGAAACATGCGCTCGGCCAGTGCCGGCACGAACACGACCGCGAAGCTGCGGCCGCGCATCTGCGACGGCGCGCCCACGAGCACGCGCCCGTAACGGCGCGGCGGCGGCTCTGATTCGATGCTCGATAACCTGTCCGCCAGAACGCGAGCCACTTCGTCGATGGGCACCGGGCCAATCGCGCCCATTGGCCGCAGATCGGCGAGCACGCGCAGGACGCGCGCGGGCTCCCGAAGCACACGCGGCGCGAGCGCGTCGAGCGCATCGAGCCATTCGGACCATGTCGCCTGCGCCGGCCAGGCGGCGAGCGTTTCCATCACGGGCAACGCGAAGGCGGTCAGCTGACGGAGATCCTCCATCTTGCGGGCGAGGTGAGCGAGCCGCGGCGATTCCGGCTCGGACCGCGCCACCTCCTTCCGCTGAAGCTCGCATTCGTAGACCAGGCCGCTCAGCCGGCGCGCCCAGCGGTCCGCGCCCGCCACGACGCGCGAGTCCACCAGCAGGCGCTCCCATCGCCACGG
>JBAUGX010000154.1:0-6002 GCA_049679965.1 Vicinamibacterales bacterium | reverse complement strand
CCTGAAGGCGGACCCCACGCATTGATGTGAGGTGTCATTTGCATTACCGCTCCGCGATGAGCTGCGCGATCTCCCGCCGGTACTCCTCGCCGATGTTGTCCGAGTATCCCATGTGCGTGAAGCGGATCGTGCCGGCACGGTCGATGAGAAACGAGCTCGGCATGCCCTTGACGTCAAACGCGACGGGCGATGCGCCCTTCGGATCGAACAGGATCGGCATGGTGTGCGGCCGCGCGGCGAGAAACGCGTCTGCGTCGCGCCGCCGTTCGTCCAGGTTGACCGCAAGCACTTCGAACCCGCGTGCCATGAATTCTTTGTACAGTGCGTCGAGTGCCGGGAACGACACCTTGCACGGGATGCACCAGCTCGCCCAGAAGTCGACGAGCACCACCTTCCCTCTGTAATCGGCGAGCCGAACCGTGGCGCCCCTGGCGTCCTGCAGCGTGACGTTGGGCGCAGGTTTCGGGTCGGCGGCCCGGACTGGGCTCGTGAAGGTGATCGCCAGTGCGGCCACCGCAGCGAGAACGAGAGAAGCGCTTCGCTTTGCCATCGTTACCTCAGCGGTCCGGCTGAAGCCGGACCCCACGTAGTGATCAACCGGACCCCACGTAGTGATCAATTTGTCAGATCACGCAACCTGATCGGGATCCGAACGCCCGTCGAGAAAATCGCGGCGTCGAAGCCGTTGTCGGCTCGGTAGCGATCGTACTGCAGCGTGAACCCTGCACCGTCCGGCAGCCACAGCAATCGTCGCCGGGGGGTAACGACGACCTCACCCGTATACAGCCCCGAGGTGAACGGCGCCAGCCGGAAGTCCGCCGTGAAATACCGCGGGACCGGCCCGGCGTACGACGGCTGGTAGAAGGATGCGCCGGCCTGGGAATACCAACGATAGGCGAAGCGTCCCAGGACCTGGGACGCGAATCGATGCGAGAGACCCGCGCTGACCGCCGTCGATCGAACGCCCCAGTCGTCGAAGTACCGGCGGTAATCGGCCTCGACGAACGTGTCGCCGGGCAGCGCCTGGCGCAGTCGCCCGGTGAGCGTGTGTCTCGTGCGCCGGTCGGGCACGTGGCCGAGCGTCATGACGCCGTTGACGCTCGTGCGCAGGTACGGATTGTCCTGGTATCCGGTCACGATCCCCAGTTCGTAGCCCATCTGGCCGATGGTCGTGCGTGACAGCGTCTGCGTGATCGACGCGAAGCCGCCGTTGGCGTACTGGTTCCTCACCTCCGGCGTCGGGTGGACGGTCGGTCGGTTCAAGGAAAACGAATACCCGCCGGCGACCGTGGTGTTGCCGTTCTTGAGGTCGCGCGACACTGAGGTGTGGGCCGTCGTCGAGCGATAGAAATTCTCCCGGCTGTAGGCGCCCCCAGCGCTGATCTTGAGACTGCCGAACTTACCAGTGACCGACGCTCCGCCGACCTTTCGCTTGGTGTCGATGCCGTGGTGATGGCACCGCGCGCAGGAATCGGAGGCCTGTGAGATCGCGTCCATGGCGTAGCTGCCTTTCACGCTGATCCGATCCGTGACGTCCTGGCTGACATCCACGTTCGGCGTGAGCACGGTCACCCCACGCGTGTCCTGGAATCCATGGAATTGAACGCTCACTTCGTTGGTCTGCGCCCAGCTCCCGGTGGCGATCAGGCAGGGACAGAGTCCGGCGGCAACGGCCAGGACCCACCGTCCGCTCATCGCGTCTCCGCCGCGTTGTAGTAGACCATCCACCGGAACACCATCGTGGCCTTGGTAATCCGGTCGCCGGTCCAGTACTGATGCATCTCGCCGCCAGGAACGACATTCACCACGAGCGTGCTGCTGGCGTCGCCGGGCCGCTGCTTGCGCATCACCTGGGCATACGTGTCGACCCTGTAGTCGCTCTCGTCGTTCCCGGGACCATGGCACTCGACGCAGTCCTGATCGAGGATGGGCTTGATGTCCTGCACGTACGCGAGCGGCTGCACGCCGCCCGTGCTCGGACCGAAGGGGAAGCCCGGATCGCCTGTGTCGGTCGCCGGCTGCGCCTGCACGCACGCGGACGCGGCCAGCCAGGCCGACAGCAGACCGGCTCCCACGAGCAGCCTCATGGGAGCGATCCTAATACGTTTGCCCTATGTGAAGGTGATGACCACCGCGCCGTGGCCGAGAATCCGCGCCGGGGTGTAGTTGGCGACCGCCTGGCCGACGATGGTGTAGCAGACCTGGCACGCCTCGGTGCGCACCACCACCCGGTTCTCGTCGAGCGCGCTCATCGTCACCTGCTGGACCGACGCTTTTGATGTGTCGAGCGTCGCCGTGGGCGGATTGTCGAAGACGACGTCCGCCCATCAAAGTCGCCGCGGCGCCGCCGCCGACAATGGCTGCCTTCTTCAACACGTTCCGGCGAGAGACCTTGGTCGTCTTCGATTCCATATCACCCTCCAGCGTGGGGCATCTTACGACGAGTCTCGCCGGTCCGCTACTCTCGCGTTGACGACCCTTCGCCAGCGTCACGCAATCGGCGTGTCAGCGGGACCGATTCGCGCGGTTGTTGCGTCGAAGTACCGTAGCCGACGCCTGGCGGATCATGTCACTACCGGGAAAGGCATTCGTGTTCGGCGCATTGATCGTCGCGAGTGTTTCCGCGCCTGCTGGCGCCCAGGAGGCACCGGTCGGCGAAGGCTTCCGCACGCGCGGCCTGATCGGCGGCTGGGGTCACAGCTGGCGGCCGATCTTTGGTCAGACGCAGAGCGAGATCACGTTCGTGGCATTTCATCCGCGGATGGGATGGTTCGTCACCGACCGCCTGGAGCTGTACGGAGAAGGCACCGTTTTCCTGTACGATCGGCCGCAGGCGGCGCTGGCCGCGGGGCTGGGCGGGCTGGCAGGTCGTTATTATCTGAAGACCAGCGGCGGGTGGGTGCCATACGTCCACGCGGGCGCCGGCCTCTTGTGGACGTCGCTCGATGTGCCGGAGATCGACCGGACCTTCAACTTTCAGCTCTTCATGGGTGTTGGCTGGCGCCAGACCCGTGACAAGGGGCCGTGCCTGGTCTTCGAGTTTCGCAACCACCACATTTCGAATGCCGACACCGTCGGCCGAAATCTCGGCATCAACGCCGCAACGATACTGGCCGGCATCGAATGGGTGCTGCGTCCGTAGGGCCGACAATTGGGTTGGTCGTCGATCGGTAGGAGGAGAGAGAGATGAAGCGTCACGTGTGTATTGGACTACTTGCGCTGCTGGCTGTCATCCCACTGGCTGCCCAGGCCCCAAGGGGCTGGATGCTGCGTGTCGATCGGAGCACGAGCGCGTCGGATCCTGACGCGGCAGGCAGCATCACATTCGTCGCGGAGGGTACGGGCTTCCGGACGAACAATCCTCAGGCCGCCGTTTTCTGGAATCCGGCCAATACGGCCACGGGGGCATACACCCTCAAGGGAACCTTCACGCTCCTCAAGCCAAGCAACCACACGAACTATTACGGACTCGTGTTGGGCGGGACCGATCTCGGTGGGCCGGCACAGAACTACCTCTACTTCATGGTGGCGCAGGACGGGACGTGGCTCCTCAAGCGCCGGGAAGGGAACGCCGAGCCGCGTAACGTGGCGCCCAACACGCGGAATGCCGCCGTCAGGAGGCCAGACGCCAGTGGCCGGTCCGTCAACGCGCTCGAGGTGCGCGTGGGGGCCGACAAGATCGATTACGTCGTCAACGGGACCGTTGTGCACACGACGCCCAAGACGGGACTGACGGCCAGGACCGACGGCATCTACGGTTTCCGAATCAACCACGCCCTCGAAGTGCAGGTGGACGGCCTGTCGGTGTCGAGGCCGTAGCCGGAGAGGCCGGCGAGGACGGCGCCTACAGTCGAAACAGCCGGTTGAACTTGACGACAAGTCCCCGCGTGTCGAGCGATGGGAAGCCGTCGAGCGAGGTATTGCGCCCCTCGGAATACACGACGAACAGTTCGCTGCCGGGCTGGTACTCCCAGCGGAAGCGGATGTTGCTGCTGAACGAGGTGTTGGTCGAGTTGTACTGCAGCAGCGCCGACACGTACATCCGCGGCGTCAGCGGCATGGTGGCGCGCGTACTGACGAGCGTGGTGGTGAACGACCCCTGCGGCAGGTCCACCCAGTTGATGGCGACCTGCGGCTCGAGTGACAGGTGCGTCGCCACACTGATGCGCCCGCGATACGACGCCGACCTCTGATCGCCGTTGTAGAACGTACCTGTACCCACGCTGACCGTGCCGTTGAAGCGCCGCTGGGTGCCGAGCTGATAGGAGACGACGGTCTGCTGCCAGCCATAGGCCCCAACGGGGATGATCGCCCCTGGGGGCACACCGGTCGCAATCGGGAATGGCCTGACAAGCAGTTCGTACACGCGGCTGGTCTCGAGGTTGATCCGATCGCTGTTCTGAAACTCGATCCGGAACGCGGCGCCCGCCGTGCGCGACTCCAGCCGGCCCGTCGTCCCCGTCGTCAGGTAGCTGTAGCTCCCCTCGTAGTAGAACTTGCGAATCGTCTGCTGCTGCCGCGGCCGCGGGCTGAAGCGCACACTCGCCGCCGATCGATCGAAATCCTGCCGCCGGAGAAATCCGACCTCGGGGTTGAAATTGCTCCCGACGGTCAAGTACTCGAGATTGAGACCATAGCGATCGACCGTGTAGTCGTACTCGGTCCGGTAGCTGAGATCGTTGCCCGACTTTCCCGGCGTCGCGGTCCTGGCGAGGTACGTGTTGAAGCGCACGTTCTGGAACAGCGACAGGACAGCATCGACGCCGAAGGTCTGGTTCGAGCCGTTGGCCGCGATCGATTCGGACCGGTTGGCGAAGAGCACGCCCACGTTGCTGCGGCGGAGAATGTCGCGCCGGATCCGCGCGACGGTGAAGTTGGTCGTCCTGGCGCTCACGGTGCCCGACTGCAGGTCGTCGGTCTGGATGTTGACCACGCCGACGTTGAAGTCGCCGATGCGACCGGTCGTGCGGCCGCCGGCGATGATCGGGACGGGCTTGCCCGAGGCGATGCCGATCTGCCGGCTGAAGAACATGATCGGCGTGTCGCTGGCGGCGGTCGGCGAGCGGCCGCCGAAGTTGAAGATGCCCTGCCCCTCGAGAAAGAATTCGCGCTTCTCCGGAAAAAACAGGTTGAATCGGGTGAGGTTCACCTGCTGCTCGTCCTCTTCGACCTGGGCAAAGTCGGTGTTGACGGTCAGGTCGCCCGTCAGGCTCCGCGTCAGGCCGAGCTTGAGGTCTACGCCAACGTCCCCCGTTCCATCGTTGGTCACATTGGGCGTCACCGTGCGGTCCGTCGTCAGGCCCGTAATCGCGTAGGGCTTGATTTCGAGGTTCCTGGCGAGCGGCGGCGTCTCGAGACCGACGAGGGTGGCCGCCGCCGAGACGCGGAACACGGCGTTGCCGAATGCGCGGGGCACCGGCGTCAGCCACGCCCGCTCGTTCTTGTGCCGGATGACGCGGCCGATTTGGATGCCCCAGCTCTGATCCGCGCCGGGCGTGTAGCGGAGCGACTTGAATGGGATGGCGACCTCGACAATCCAGCCCTCGCCGAAACGGGTCGCGACGGCGTTCCACACCGTATTCCAGTCGCGGCTAGGATTCCGCTCGTCGAAAAACGCCTCCTCGAGCATGCCGCCGAGCGCGTTGACGAGGAACAGAAACCCGTTGCGCTTGTCCCCGAACGTGTCGAGCGTGATGACGACGTGCTCGTTCTGAATCAAGTTCGACGAGTCCTTGCGCAGCTCGTTCATGATCATCCGCTCGGGCTGGCTGTCCCAGTTGCGGAGCGTGATGAACAGCGTCTGGTCGTCGAACAGAATCCAGGCTTCGGTCTGTTCGCTCGAGGGCTGGTTTTCGAGAGGCTCCTGCTGCACGAAGCCGGAAATCACCTTCACGCTCTGGTACGGCGCGTCATCAAGGCGTCCGTCGAGCAGGATCGGCCGATCGATGCGGGTGGCGCGAACGGTGACGCGGCCCTGATCGTCGCGTGTCACCACCTCGGGC
>JBAUGX010000153.1:0-5980 GCA_049679965.1 Vicinamibacterales bacterium | reverse complement strand
GCGGTGGCCAGCCCAATCCCCAGGCAATTCGCACCGGCCGGATCGACATGCTCCAGCACCCGCTCACGCTCGTGCGGGCGGCGCTCGACCCGGCCGCGCGCGTGACGAACCTCCGACAGAGCGGCAGCCAGAAGAGCGTCGACATCACGACCGCGCAGGGCGACACGCTCACCTTGACGGTCGATGCGCTGAAGCGGCCGGTATCGGTGCGCACGGCGGTGTATCACGCGAATCTTGGCGACACCGAGCGCGTCACCACGTGGGACGCCTGGGAAGAGCTCGACGGCGTCCGCCTGCCCAAGCGCATCATCACTCGGCTGGACCGCTGGGTCGAGTACGACATCGGCGTCATGAAAGACACCTTGGACGCGGATCTCAGCGAGCTGGCTGGGACGCCGGCGCTTCTCGTCCAGCCGCCTGCGCAGACGGCAGCGCCGAACCCGCCGAACCTGCCGGTGGCGGAAGTGGCGAAGGGGATCTGGTTCGTGACCGGCGGCGGCATTCCCTGTGTGATCGTGGAATTTGCCGACCACGTCGCGCTTGTCGAGGTCGGCGGCGGCGATGCACGCGTGCAGGCGCTCGTCGCCAAGGCGAAAGAGCTGGTGCCCGGGAAGCCCGTGACGCAGGCGATTGTCAGCCACCATCACTTCGATCACACGGCCGGGCTCCGCGCGGCGGTGGCCGAAGGCCTCACGATCATCACCCACCGCGTGAACGAGGCGTGGTTCCGTGAAGCCGTCGCCCGCAAGCACACGATCGTCGTCGACGCCCTGGCCCGATCGCCCAAGCCGCTGAAGATCGTGGTCTTCGATGACTCCTACTCGATCAAGGACGCGTCGATGGAAGTGACGCTGTACCACCTGGTGAACAGTACGCACGGCGACGGGATCCTGGCGGCGTACTTTCCGCGCGAGCGGGTCTACGCCGAGCCTGACGTCTGGAACCCGGGGGCCCAGATCCAGCCGCACATCCAGAACCTATGGGCCGACATCACGCGCCGCAAGCTGCAGATCGATCGCGTGATTCCCCTGCACGGGACCGCCGTGCAGCCGTTCTCGGAGCTCGAGAAGACCTACGCAGAATGGGCGAACCAGAAGGCCACCAAGACTACCTACGTTCCACCCGGATTGCAGCAGCCGCAGCCCTGACAGGACGCGTGTCGTTCTTAGGTGCTTGGTTTCGTAGGTGCTTAGGCGATCACCTAGGCACCCATGCACCTACGCACCGCACCCACGCACCTACGCACGACAAGTGACGAAGAGTCGCGCGCGGAAGTATCGTCCCACCAGCGGCAACCCGCCCAGCCAGTGAAACGCCGAGGCCGGAAATAGGTAATGCGGCAGGTAGCGGACCTGCACGTCCCTGAAGCCACATTCGGTGAGTAGCCTCTGATGGCTCCGGGAGTCCCGGACCGCGACGTGGCCTTCAATCTGCCTGAGGACGCCCCACTCCCGAAGACGCTCCATGAAGTACTCGCGATTGGGCGTGTGCAGGTACAGCCGTGCTCCAGGCTTGAGCGCGCCGTGGATGGCGCGGAAGATCCGCAGGAACTGGTCGTCGTAGACGTGCTCGGAGAAATCGAGCGCGAACCCGGCGTCAAACGCCTTCGGATGCTCCGCGCAGAAGGAGACGATGTCGGCGCAGTAGAACGTGCCGTTTGCGAGGTGATGCTCGTCTCGCCGGCGCTCGGCCGCGCGGACGAAGGCATCTGAGAAATCGACGCCGACGTATTGACGCACGAGGGGGCTCAGCACCTCGAGTAGCACGCCGTTTCCGCACGCGAAATCCGCTACGACCTCATGGCCGGAGAGTTGGATAAATGGCAGCATGCGCCGCATCCGGCCGGCGGCATGCGGATCGTACTGATTCACATAGCGCTGGTCGTAGATCGCGTGCAGCGCCTCGTCGCGATCGCGGTCCATTTGGGTCAAGGTATTATCAATCGTCGTGCCCGGCGTCAGACCAGACGATCTCGCCATTGCCTTCGACGGCGGAGGAGCCCGCGCAGCCTACCAGGTGGGGCTGCTCCGCTGGCTGGCGCGCCATTACCCGAACCTGCGGATTCCGATCATCACCGGCCTGTCCGCCGGGGCCATCAACGCGGTGTTCCTCGCCTCGCACACCGGCACGCCGATGGCGGCGGTCAACGAGCTCGCCCAGCTCTGGAGCGAGCTGACGCTCGAGCGGGTCTTTCGTGTGGACTCCGCCTCCCTCATGGGCAACATGTGGCACTGGGGGCTGCGGCTGGTGGCCGGCGGCGGGGCGATTGCGCCGCCGCTGCGCGGCATGGTCGACACGGCGCCCTTGAGGCACACGCTCGAACAGATTTTCCACGCGGCTCCGCATGGAGAGATCGCGGGCATCGCCCGCAACCTGGAGGAGGGACGCCTGCGCGGACTCGCCATCATGACGAGCAGCTATGCCACCGGGCGGGCCGTCGCCTGGGTCCAGGGCTGCGACATGGAGGGGTGGGATCGTCCGTTCCGCGAGAGCGTGAAGGCCCGCATCACGGTGGACCATGTGATGGCGTCGGCGTCGCTGCCGATTCTCTTCCCCGCGACACGCCTGAACGGCGCCTGGTACGGGGATGGCGGGCTCCGCCTCTCGAGTCCGCTCTCCCCAGCCCTGCACCTGGGGGCGAACCGCATTCTGGCGGTCTCCACGCGTCACGACCGAGGCCACGCCAAGCCCAGCCTCGAAGAGCAGTATCCGCCGCCGCTCCAGATTGCCGGCCAGATCCTCAACGCCATCTACCTCGACGACAACGACCGCGAGGCATTCGTGCTCGAGCGGATGAACCGCCTGCTCGCCGAGCTGCCGCCGGAGAAGCGTCACGGGATGCGTGTGATCGATCTCGTGCAGATCCGGCCGTCGCAGGACATCGGACGGCTCGCCGCGAAGTTCGAGCCTCAGCTGCCGCTGATGTTTCGACACCTGGTGCGCGGCCTGGGGTCTCGCACCAGTGCGGATCCGGATCTGCTGAGCATGCTGATTTTCGAGCCCGGCTACCTCAAGGAGCTCATCGAGATTGGCGAAGCCGATGCCGGCGCCCGCGCGCAGGACATTGCCAGGCTGGTCGGAGAGGCATAGTATTCGGGCGGGAGGCAACGCCATGCGACATGCACTCGGTCTGATGACTCCGGCGATCCTTGCGGTTGTCTTGGTCGCGTGCGGCGTCCAGGCGCCGGCCACCAGTTCGCAGACGGGACAGCCATCGCAGGCGGCCGGTCCGGCTGGTCCTCCGCTGACGACCAGGAACATGCCAGCGGTCGCCGGCCAGCAGAAGACCTGCGCGGGACCGCGCGAAAAGGCATTCGACCTCGACGTCATCGAGACCACGGGTATCGATCTCGGCATGGGGTTCACGTTTGCCGCATGGGCCTACAACGGTCATATTCCCGGGCCGACCATCGAAGCCTGTGAGGGCGACACGGTCACCATCAACGTACACAACAAGGGGACGACCGCGCACGGGCTCGATACGCATGCGTTCAAGATCGACGCACGCAAGTACGGCCCCACGCCACCCGGGACAACGCTCAAGATGGAGAAGGCCGTGGACACGCCCGGCGTGTTCATGTATCACTGCGCGGCCGGGCCGGTGACCGACCTGCACATCAAGAGCGGCATTCACGGCGCGATGATCGTCTATCCGCGCAACGAGATCCTCCGGCCCGCGCGCGAGATCGTGGTGGTCCAGGACGCGGTCTTCGGCACGCAGGACGCCAAGGGATTCATCCCCGGCACCGATCCTGCGAGAACCCAGAAGAATGACCAGTTGTTTTCCATGTTCAACGGCCGGCTCGACAATGAGGCCGTGCGGGTGAACCCGGGCGATCTCGTCCGCATGTATTTCGTCAATGTCGGGCCCTGGACGTCGGCGGCCCATGTGATCGGCACCGTGCTCGATCGCGTCTACGCCGGCGCGCCGTTTGTGCAGGGCGTGCAAACCTACGCCGTCCCGGCGGGCTCTGGCGCCATCCTCGAGTTCTACATTCCCGAGGCCGGCGTGTTCCCATTCGTCGACCACGACAAGCTCGCGTATTTGCCGTTTGGATTGGCGCTGGCTTTCGCCAGCGAGGGTGTGCCGGCCGCCGCTCACTAGGGGTATCACCCGCCGGACAACGTTATTTCGAGGAGGTTTCAGATGGCGTCTCAACGTTCGGTTTCACGTCGCACTCTTCTCAAGCAGGGCACCGCGGCGGCTTTTGCCGGCGGAGCGGCGCTCGTCGGCGGCGGCTCGCCGCTTGCCGCGCAGACCACCGCGGCCGCGACGGGCGATCGCGGCCCCAACGTTGCCGGCCGGAAATTCCGCGCCGTCGTGTCGACCGGATTCGGGCCGGGCACCACCAAACTGGTGGACAACCTCACGCTGCTGCCCATCAGCGGGCGTCAGGTGGTCATCCAGACCGAAGCGTCGCAGTGCTGTTACACGATGTGCGCGCGCGTGCTCGGCACGCAGGATCCGCCCGATCCGCTCGGACCGCAGGCAGGGGTGATTGTCAACGATCCCAACGAGCCCACCATTCAGGGACACGGCGGCGTCGGGCGCGTGCTCGCCATCGGCCCGGAGGTCAAGCGCGTGGCCGTCGGCGATCGCGTCATCGTCCCGGTGACGGCCCAATGCGGCCAGTGCTATCAGTGCCTGCGCGGCCGTGCGGATCGGTGTCAGTTCGGCCTCGGCGCGAAGACCGTGGCGATTGCCACGATGTCCAATGGCACCAGGGTCGTGCAGGCGGGAAACATCGGCGGGATGGCCGATTACATGGTGGCGTTCGAGGAAGCGGTCGTCCCGGTCTTTACCAACGCGCCGTCCGTCGAGCTCGCCATGCTGCACTGTGTGTCCGGCGCGGGTCTGGGAATGACGATGACGCTGTCGCCGGTCGAGCCGGGATCGAATGTGGCGGTCTTTGGCATGGGTCCCGTCGGGCTCAGCGCCGTGCAGGGCGCTCGCATCATGGGCGCGGCGCAGGTCATCGCGATCGACCCGGTCAAAGTGCGGCGCGACCTCGCCATGAAGCTCGGCGCCACGGCGGTGCTCGATCCGAATGTCGACAAGGGCTGGGACCTCGTCGCCAAGATCAAGAACATGTGCAAGACGACCGATCGCATCTATGCGGGCGGCAGCTATCAGGCCGCCAATCGCGCGGGGATCGCGGCGAATATCGGACCCGACCTGGTGATTGAGGCTGTCGGGTACGACCGGTTCAAGCCGAAGGTCGAAGCGGGCCCGGACCCGACAGGGATGGAGCCGCTGGCGCAGGTGTGGCAGACGACGCCGACGGGCGGCCATTTGTGCACGTGCGGCGTCGGCTTTCCCACGCAGGCCAGGGTGTCGTTCCCGGTCGGTCAGTGGACCAACGGGAGCAAGACCCATCACTCCAGCCAATACGGCGGGACGAACTCGATGCGCGAGATGCCGCGGTACGTCCGGCTCATCGAGCGCGGGCTCTTCGACGCCAAGTCGATGATCACGGACACGTACACGCTCGACAAGATCATGGACGCGTATGATGCCGTCGCGTATCGCACGACGATCACGGCGATGATCACGATGGCGTAAAGAGGCCTGAGTCAGTTCCTGATGGCGACCACCTGCAGGTAAGCGGCTTCCATCGCGAGGGTGCCGTCGGTGGCGCGGTTGTAGCGGTCAAAGAGCGCCGCGACGTCGCTGCGCAGCGCGTCCCGGCCGTCTGCGTCGATCGCCTCGAACGCCCGCGCCATCGGTCCGAAGTAGGTGCGGAAGATCTCGATCGCGTGGTCGATCGACCGGTAGTACATCGTCACGATTTTTCGCTCCGTCCGTATGGATTTGGTGCCCGCGCCGAGCAGGTCTTTCAGCCCTTCCTCGGTGCCCCAGCGCAGCGCCGGCTTGAGGCCGGCGGGCGGCGGCGCATACTTCGCGATCGTGCGGAAGAAGTCGCCGCCGTACTCGGTCGGCATCCAGTTGGCCAGGCCGATGCGCCCGCCCGGTTTGCAC
>JBAUGX010000152.1:0-19120 GCA_049679965.1 Vicinamibacterales bacterium | reverse complement strand
GGCAATGGGTCCGTCCCGGCGCACGAGACCGGCGAGTCCGCACATCAGAAGAATCGAGCGGGGATATCGATGGTGTCGTTCGCGAGGATCTTGTCCTCGAGCCGGAGCGCCACTTCGGTCAGTTTGCCGTTGACCAGGCGCTTGGCCTTGATGCGCCGATCCGAGCCGCGATCGGCCAGGCCGCCGGCGAGCGCGATCGCCTGTTGCAGGGTCATGCCCGGATCGAGGACGTAGGTGCCGGGGTTTCTGACGTATCCGTAGATGTAGAACCGCTCCGCCACCGGGACGTTGATGATGTCGCCGTCCTGGAGCACGATCTCGCGCCCGGCTCTTCCAAGCTCCAGGTCTCGGCGATTCACGGTGATGCGTTCGCCTTCGATGTCGGCGCCCGGAACGCCGCCGACGGTCGTGCCTGGCCTCGACGGATGCACGACGATAATCTGGTTGCTCGCGTTCGCGGTGGGCGAGCCGGCCTGTGCGAGCGCCTCGAGCAGCGTCAACGTCGTGCCGGTCATCGTGATCTTTCCCGGTATGCGCACTTCGCCGATCACAAACACGCTGCGGCTCTTGTATTGGTCGACTTCCACGCGCACTTGAGGATTCCTGAGGATCTCACCGGCTTTGAGGAGGGTCGTCAGACGGCTCTGCAATTCCTCGAGCGTCAGCCCGGCCGCAGGCACCCGACCAAGGAACGGAAACGTCAGCGTGCCGTCGGTGTCGACGCGAAAGTTCTTGGTCAGCTCCTCTTCCCCTACGACCGTGATGGACAGGTTGTCCTGGGGCCCAATCACGTACCGCTCGCCCGTCGCGGGCGTTGTGAGCTGCAGCTGGGCCGGCGCCGATCTCGGTGTCGGTGGCGCCCCGGCGCTCTGTGCGTGGGCCGCACCGGACAACCCCGTGAGGAGCGGAACCGCAAGCATAAGAAGTCTGATACGCATGTCTGTGGTCCTCACTTTATTCCGTCAGCCGTGCAACCGGAATGCCAAGCTGGCGTGCCTTCCGGTAGAGATTTGGACGCTGAATGCCCAGTGTGTGGGCGGCATCGGCAATTCGCCACTGATGATGCTGCAGCACCGACGCGATGTACTCACGTTCGAACCGCAGGCGTGCCTCGCGCAGGTTGCCGGCCGGCACGAATGGCGCCGGAGCCCGCTGCAACTGGAGCGCCGGCAGGAGATGCTCAACCTGAATCACGGCGTCATGCGCCTCGGTGACGGCTCGTTCAATGGCTGCCTGGAGCTCGGCGAGGTTTCCAGTCCATGTCAGCGCGCCGAGCAGGGCCAGCGCGGCGTGCGTCAACGTCCGCGGAGGAAGACCGCGCGCAGCGCAGGTGCTCTCCAGGAGCCGCTCGGCCAACGCCGGCACGTCTTCGGCGCGTTCGCGTAGCGGCGGCAGATCGATCCGCACGGTCGCGAGGCGCCGATAGAGATCGGCACGAAACCGGTGGCCGTGTACCTCGGTCTCGATCCCGGGCGATGCACTCGCCACGAGTCGAAACAGCGTCGCCACCCTCCGGCCATCGAGCATCATCTCGCCGTCGCGAGCCACGCGCGCAAGCCTCGCCTGCACGGCCGCCGACAACTCTGTCACGTCCTGCAAGAACAACGTTCCGCCCTGCACGCCCGCCAGATGGCTCTCACTCGACACACTCTCGAGATCCGGCGAGCCATCGGCCACGGTCGTGCCGAACAACAGACGCTCGAGCTGTAGCGGTTCTCGCGCGGCGCATTCCACGACAACGTACGCACCGGCTGCGTGCCGGCTGCGCGCGTGAACCTCTCGCGCCACAGACTCGACCGACACACCGGCCTCCGCCGTCATGAGCACGCTGCCGTCGAGCGCGGCGGCCCGGCGCACCAACTCCTGGGCACGCGTGATCGCCGGCGATCGTCCGATGAGCTCCAAGGCACCGTCGTTCTGCCGCGCCAGGCGCGCGGCCCGGGCGTCAGCCCATGCGAATGTTGTGTCTGCCATACGTTGACCTACCTGTTGGAGGTGTTGGAGGGTGAGCCGAAGTGATACAGCTCCGCCCCGTCACTTACGGAGCCGAGACAAGAGCGAGACATCGAAAGAGAACAGCCGTAAAGAACTATTAAGTATTTAATGAGACTTAACAGACACTAAGTATCTCAAGAGATACTAATAGATTCCAAATATATACACCATGCTGCCACCGCGATGTCTGTCATCAGCCGGATCAATAAACCTAAGGCTATTCATATCAATAGCTTACAGATTGTAACGAACGGGTGGTCCACAGATAGATGTATCGGATCGAGTGCCTGTATCGATCAGGATCGATTTGAGGTTTCAGCCATTCGCGCGTTTCGGGCGCTCCGGGGTTCAAGTCTGAATGACGGCCGTGTTACGCTGAGCGAGTTCCGTGAGCGAAAGTGGCGGAATTGGCAGACGCGCCGGACTTAGGATCCGGTAGCCGAAAGGCTATGGGGGTTCGAGTCCCCCCTTTCGCACATCGTTGCCACCAGGGCTCGCGCGCGGCACGACTCCCATGAAAACCGAGTTCGTCGACGTCAACGAAACCCGCAAGAACGTGCGCGTCGAGATTCCGAGCGGCGTGGTCGATGCCGAGATCGATCGCGTCGCGCGGCAGTATTCGCGGCAGGCGCGCGTGCCGGGCTTTCGGCCCGGCAAGACGCCTCCGCGAGTGATCAAGCAGCGGTTCAAGGATCAGATTCTTCACGACGTCGCGCACGATCTTGTGCCGCGCGCGGTTGATGAAGCGTTGCGCGAAAGAGGAGTCGAGGCGGTCGACACACCCGACGTGCGCGACGTGACGATCGAGGAAGGCCGGCCGCTGACCTTTACCGCGTCGTTCGACACCGTTCCCGCGTTTGAGCCCGGCGAGTACTCGACCCTGTCGGTGACCCGGCCATCGGCTCATGTGGACGAAGAGGCTGTCAGCGTCGCGCTCGAGCGGCTTCGGACCCGTGCGGCCAGGTACGAGCCGGTCGAGGGACGCGCGGTCGAGGGCGGCGACACGCTCGTGGTGGATCTGGCCCGCGACGAGAAGGGGCAGGTCGAGAAACGCGAGGGGGTGTCGATCGAGGTCGGCTCGAAGGCGAATCCTCCGGGATTCGACGAGCATCTGCTTGGTCTTGCGGCCCGTGCGACCAAGACATTCCAGATTCGCTACCCGCCGGATTACGCCATCAGCGAACTGGCGAACGCCGAGATTGGCTACACCGTCACCGTGCAGGCCATCAAGACGCGCGTGCTGCCGCAGCTCGACGATGAATTCGCGAAGGATCTGGGCGAGTTCGCGACGCTCGATGCGCTGCGTACGCGCGTGCGCGAGGATCTCGAGCACGAGGCGCGTCACGCATCGGAACGCGAGGTCCGCGCCGAGCTCATGAAGCAGCTCGCCGCCCGCGTGCCGTTCGAGGTTCCCGCGTCGCTCGTCGAGCGCGACATCGATCGCCGCCTGGAGGAATTTGCCAGGCGTCTGATGGAGCAACAGGTCGATCCGCGTCAAGCAGGCATCGACTGGGCGGCGTTTCGTGAGAGCCAGCGCACGGTCGCGCGGGAGGCGGTCGGCGCGGCGCTGGTGCTGGACGAAGTCGCGCGGCGCGAACAACTCGAGGTGAACAACGAGGACGTCGAGCGTGAGGTCGGCCGTTTCGCCGAGCGACTGGGTCATGCGCCGGCGGCCGTGCGCGCGCAGCTCGAAAAAGAGGGTGGATTGTCTCGTGTCCGTGCGGGGCTGCGCCGGGAGAAGTCGATTGACTTCCTCATGACGCGTGCTACAATTTCGGGAGCATTGTAGGCATTCCCGCACCGCTATTTCCCCGACAACCCAGCGACTTGCGCCCCAGGCGCCCCCGGTACTTAATGAGCCCAAAGAGGAACAACCCGTCCGGCATCGTCGACGGCTACATGCAACTGGTGCCGATGGTCGTCGAGCAGACCAACCGCGGCGAGCGCGCGTACGACATCTTCTCGCGCCTGCTCAAAGACAGCATCATCTTCATCGGCACGCCGATCGACGACACGGTGGCCAACCTGTCAATCGCACAAATGCTGTTCCTCGAGGCCGAAGATCCCGACAAAGACATCCTGCTCTACATCAACAGTCCCGGGGGCTCAATCACCGCCGGGTTGGCGATCTATGACACGATGCAGTTCATCAAGCCGGATGTGGCGACCTACTGCATCGGCCAGGCGGCCTCGATGGCGGCCGTCTTGCTGGCGGCGGGGGCGAAGGGTAAGCGGTTCTCGCTCCCGAATTCACGGATTGTCATACATCAGCCCTTGATGTCTGGGCTGGGTGGCCAAGCGACCGATATTGATATTGCGGCCCGGGAAATCCTGCGAATGCGCGAGCGCCTCAACGACATCCTGGTGACGCATACCGGACAGGCCGTCAAGCGTATCCAGGACGACACGGAGCGCGACTACATCATGTCGGCCGACCAGGCCAAGGATTACGGTATCATTGACGAAGTCATCCGCAAGCGGGCGTAGGTGAATTCCATGGTGAAAAAGACGGGGGAAGGGGAGGTTCTGCGATGCTCGTTCTGCAACAAGGATCAGAACGACGTCCGCAAGCTCATTGCCGGCCCGACGGTCTTCATTTGCGACGAGTGCGTTGAGGTCTGCAACGACATCATTGCGGACGACAACCGGTTCGAGAATCGCGGCGCCCGCTCGTCGCTGCCCACGCCCCAGGAGATCAAGAAGTTTCTCGACGAGTACGTGATCGGCCAGGAGCGGACCAAGAAGAAGCTGGCCGTTGCCGTCTACAACCACTACAAGCGCATCGAGATTCTCAAGCAGCCGCGCAACCGCAACGACATCGAACTCACCAAGAGCAACATACTGCTCATCGGCCCGACCGGGACCGGCAAGACGCTGCTGGCGCAGACGCTGGCGAAGCTCCTGTCGGTGCCCTTCACGATCGTCGATGCCACGACGCTTACCGAAGCGGGCTACGTCGGCGAAGACGTCGAAAACATCATTCTGAAGCTGCTGCAGGCGGCCGGCGGCGACATCGAGAAATGCCAGCAGGGCATCATCTACATAGATGAGGTCGACAAGATTTGTCGCAAGGATGAGAATCCGTCGATCACCCGCGACGTGTCGGGCGAGGGCGTCCAGCAGGCGCTTTTGAAGATTCTCGAGGGCACGGTGGCCAACGTTCCGCCGCAGGGTGGGCGCAAGCACCCGCACCAGGAGTTCTTCCAGGTCGATACGACCAACATTCTCTTTATCTGCGGTGGCGCCTTCGTCGGCCTCGACAAGCAGATTGAGCGGCGCGTGGGCAAGAAGACGCTCGGGTTCAAAGCAGACGTGAAGTCGGCGCGCGGGCGGGACATCGGCGCCACGCTCGAGCAACTGGAGCCCCAGGACTTGATCAAGTACGGCCTGATCCCTGAATTCGTCGGCCGGCTGCCGGTCGTGGGGACGTTGCATGAGCTTGACCGGCCGGCCCTCGTTCAGATCCTCACCCAACCGCGCAACGCTATCACCCGTCAGTACATGAAGCTGTTCGAGTACGAGAACGTGAAGCTTCGCTTCACCGACGATGCGCTCGAAGCCATCGCCGAATCGGCACTCGAACGCAAAATTGGCGCGCGCGGCCTGCGGATGATCATCGAGGAACTGATGCTCGACCTCATGTATCAGGTGCCGAACCAGAAGAAGCTCCGAGAGGTCACGATCACCAGAGAGATCGTCATGGCCAAGGACAAGCCGATCACGTTGATAGAGAAGGCTGGATAGACCAGGAGTCATTTTGGAAGTTTACGAAACCCTCCCCATCGTTCCCCTTCGCGACGTCGTAGTCTTTCCGCACATGATGATGCCGTTCGTCATCGGACGGCCGTCGTCGACCCGCGCGCTCGAGCACGCGCTGCTCAAGGACAAACGCATCTTCCTGGCCGCGCAGCACGACGCGTCGATTGACGACCCGAAGCCGGACGACATCTATACGATGGGCTGCGTCGCCAACGTGGTGCAGAGCCTCAAGCTGCCCGATGGCAACATCAAGGTCTTGGTCGAAGGCGTCGATCGCGCGCGCGCCGTCGAGTGGAAGGAAGACAAGGGCTTCTACCGCGTGGTCGTCAAAGTGCTGCCGAAGGCGCGCGAGACGAGCGCCGACGCCGAGAGCACCATGAGCCGCGTGGTGTCCCTCTTCGAGCAGTACGTGAAGCTCTCGAACAACCTGAACTTTGACGCCATGATCGCCGCCGTGCGCGTCGACGATCCCGGCAAGCTCGCCGACACGATTGCCGCGCACCTGCTCGTCGGCGTGGACGAAAAACAGAACCTGCTCGAGATCATTTCGCCGCTTGAGCGCCTGAACCGGATCGCCGGCATCCTCGAAATCGAGGTGGACAAGCTCCAGGTCGACCGCCGCATCCAGTCCCGCGTCAAGAAGCAGATGGAGAAGGCCCAGAAGGAGTACTACCTCAACGAGAAGATGAAGGCCATCCAGAAGGAGCTGGGCCGGAAGGACGAGAAGGGCAACGAGGTCGACGAGCTCAAGAAGAAGATCGAAACGGCCAAGATGCCCAAGGACGTCGAGGAGAAGGCCATCCAGGAGCTCAAGCGCCTGGAAGCGATGCCGCCGATGTCGGCCGAGGCCACCGTCTCGCGCAATTACCTCGATTGGCTCATCGCCGTGCCATGGCACAAGAAGACGCGCGAGAGCCGGGATCTCAAGCGGGCCGAGGAAATCCTCCACGAGGATCACTACGGCCTCGAGAAGATCAAGGAGCGCATCCTCGAGTTCCTCGCCGTCCGTGCCCTCGTCAAGAAGCCGAAGGCGACCATCCTCACCTTCTCCGGGCCTCCGGGCGTCGGCAAGACGTCGCTGGCCAAGTCGATCGCAAGGGCGATGAACCGCAAGTTCGTCCGCCTCTCGCTTGGCGGCGTGCGAGACGAAGCGGAAATCCGCGGTCACCGGCGGACGTACATCGGCGCCTTCCCTGGCCAGATCATCCAGATGATGAAGAAGGCCGGCTCGATGAACCCGGTCTTCCTGCTTGACGAAGTGGACAAGATGTCGATGGACTTCCGGGGCGATCCGTCGGCGGCGCTGCTCGAAGTGCTCGATCCGGAGCAGAACCACACATTCCTGGACCACTACCTCGACGTCGAATACGACCTGTCGCACGTGATGTTCATCTGCACGGCCAACGTGCTCCACACCATCCCGCAGGCGCTGCGTGATCGAATGGAGGTGCTGCAGTTGGCCGGCTATACCGAAATCGAGAAGATCGAGATCGCACGGAAGTTCCTGGCGCCGAAGGCCGTCGAAGGGGTGGGGCTGACCAAGGACAACATCACCTTCACCGACGAGGCGTTGCAGACCGTCATCCAGCGCTATACCCGCGAGGCCGGCGTTCGCAACCTCGAGCGGGAGATCTCGTCGATCTGCCGCAAGGTCGCGCGCAAGGTCGTGGCCGAGGGCAACAAATTCTCCGAAGAGATTACCGCCGAGAAGGTCACCCAGTACCTCGGGGTGCCGCGCTACCGCAATACGATGGCCGAGGAGACCAACGAGATCGGCATCGCCACGGGCCTGGCGTGGACCGAGGTGGGCGGCGAGATTCTCGTCACCGAGGCGACGCTCATGCCAGGCAAGGGCCACCTGACGCTCACCGGCAAGCTCGGCGACGTCATGCAGGAGTCGGCGCAGGCGGCGATGAGCTACGTGCGCTCGAAGGCCGAGGAGTTCGGCATCCCGAAGGACTTCAACCGGAAGACCGACGTACACATCCACGTGCCAGAAGGGGCGATCCCCAAGGATGGGCCGTCGGCGGGCATCACGCTCGCGACGGCGCTCGTGTCCGCGCTGACGCGCGTTCCCATCAGGAAAGACGTCTGCATGACGGGGGAAATCACGCTGCGCGGGAAGGTGCTGCCGATCGGCGGCGTCAAGGAGAAGGTGCTCGCCGCCCATCGCGCCGGCCTCAAGAACATCGTCCTGCCGAAGGACAACGAGAAAGACCTGGCCGACATTCCGAAGAACGTGCTGGACACGCTGAACGTCTACATGGTCCAAACGATGGACGAGGTGCTGAAGATTGCGCTGACCGAACCACTCGCGGGGCGCCTGCCCGCCGAGGCGCAAGCCGAACCGGTCGCCATTGCGGACGATGCCATCACGCACTGAGAGACTACTCATTGTTGATTGCGGATTGTTGATTGTTGATTGTTGATTGACGCCTGAAGCGGCGATCCGCCGTTTTGAATTCTGAAGTCCCGCATTGAACGTTCCCCCCGAGTCCCGGGGGCCCCACGCCAGTCACATTTAAGGATGAACTGTGGACACTGATCGACCAGCTGACGAGCAACCGCAGCCGCTCCCAACCACGTCCTCGCAGCCCGCGCAGCAATCCCCGAAGGGCAACGGTGCCGCCGGACAGGAGAAGGGCGCCGCAGCGCCCGAGAGGATCGAGCGCATCGATCTCGCGACGCTCAAGGACATGAGCGTGGGCGCGCTGACGAAGATCGCCAAACAGCTCGACGTGCCTGGCGCGACCGGCATGCGCAAGCAGGAGCTCATCTTCGAGATTCTGAAGGCGCGCGCCGAGAAGAGCGGGCTGATCTTCTCTGAGGGCGTCCTCGAGGTGCTCCCAGACGGATTCGGGTTCCTGCGCGCTCCCACCTACAACTATCTGCCAGGACCGGACGATATCTACGTCTCGCCCTCGCAGATCCGGAAGTTCGACCTGCACACCGGCGACACCGTTTCCGGACAGATTCGCTCGCCCAAGGACGGTGAACGGTACTTCGCGCTGATTAAGGTCGAGGCGGTGAACTTCGAACCGCCCGAGCGGGCCCGCGAGAAGGTCTTCTTCGAGAACCTGACGCCGCTCTACCCGCAATCGAAGATTTCGCTCGAGACCGACGGCGAGAACCTCTCGGCCCGCGTGCTGGATCTCATGGTGCCCATCGGGAAAGGCCAGCGCGGCCTGATCGTCGCGCCGCCCCGGACCGGGAAGACCATGCTGCTGCAGAATATCGCCAACAGCATCACCACGAACCATCCCGAGGTGTACCTGATCGTGCTGCTCATCGACGAGCGGCCGGAAGAAGTCACCGATATGCAGCGTTCGGTGCAGGGCGAGGTCGTCTCCTCGACCTTCGACGAACCCGCGCAGCGCCACGTGCAGGTCGCCGAGATGGTGATCGAGAAAGCCAAGCGCCTCGTCGAGCACAAGAAGGACGTCGTCATCCTGCTCGACTCCATCACGCGCCTGGCGCGCGCCTACAACACGATCGTGCCGCCCTCTGGGAAGATCCTTTCCGGCGGCGTGGACAGCAACGCCCTGCAGCGGCCCAAGCGCTTCTTCGGCGCGGCACGGAACATCGAAGAAGGGGGGTCGCTCACCATTGTGGCCACGGCGCTCATCGACACCGGCTCGCGGATGGACGATGTCATCTTCGAGGAATTCAAGGGCACCGGAAATCTCGAGATCCTCCTCGACCGTAAGCTGACGGATCGCCGCGTCTTCCCGTCAATCGACATCCAGAAGAGCGGCACCCGTAAAGAGGAGCTGCTCATTCCAAAAGAGGACCTCAACCGCGTCTGGGTGCTACGCAAGGTGCTCACGCCGCTCTCGCCCGTCGAGGCCATGGAACTGCTGCTCTCCAAGATGTCCAAGACGAAAACCAATCAGGACTTTCTCGCCTCCATGTCGAACGGCAAGGGCTAGGCCAGCGGAGTTCCCGACGTGCGCCACCGCATCTTCGGCCGGACCGGCTGGCCAGTGTCCGAAGTCGGTTATGGCATGTGGGGGATCGGCGGGTGGACCGGATCGAGCGACGAGGAGTCGCTGCGCGCGCTGGACCTGGCGATCGAACTCGGCTGCACATTCTTCGACACGGCGTGGGTCTACGGGATGGGACGCAGCGAACGGCTGCTCGGCCAGGCCCTGCGTGCCAGACCAGATCGACGCCCCATCATCGCGACCAAGATTCCGCCGAAGAACATGCGTTGGCCGGCCAGCGCGGAGTACGCCGCCGCTGACGTCTATCCGCCGGATCACATCCGCCAGTACACCGAGAAGAGCCTGACGCACCTCGGCGTTGATCTGATTGATTTGCAGCAATTCCACGTCTGGAGCGACGCGTGGGCGAGCGACGCCGGCTGGCAGCGCGCCGTCGACGACCTCAAGCGCGAGAAGCTGGTACGCGCCTTTGGCATCAGCGTCAACCGGTGGGAACCAGCCAACGTCCTCCGCGCGCTCGACACGGGCCTCATCGACTCGGTCCAGGTGGTCTACAACATCTTCGACCAGGCCCCTGAGAACGAGCTCTTTCCTTACTGCCAGCGGCATAACATCGCGGTCATCGCGCGGGTGCCGCTCGATGAAGGCAGCCTTGCGGGAACCGTCACGCGCGACTCACGGTGGCCGGAGGGCGACTGGCGCAACGTCTATTTCACGCCGGGGAATCTCGCCGAGACGCTCGACCGAGTCGATCGCTTGAAGCCGCTCGTCCCCGAAGGGATGGATTTGCCGGAACTGGCCCTCCGGTTCATCCTGGAAAACCAGGCCGTGACGACGGTGATCCCCGGCATGCGCAAGCCTCGCCATGTCGAACGGAACCTCTCGGCGAGCGACGGCACTCCCCTCCCGCCACGCCTGCGCGACGCGCTGCGCGCACACCGCTGGGACCGGACAGCGGTCATCCAGTAGGCGAAATCACACCCCTGCCTTGGGGTTTGCGCCGCCTGCTATAATGAGATTTTCTCAGTCAGCCCAAGGAGTGCGCCGTGAGGGAAGGCATCCATCCGAAGTACCACGACGTCGAGGCCCGGTGCGCGTGCGGCGCGACCTGGAAGACGCGATCGACCAAGCCTCAGCTGCATCTCGAAATCTGTTCGAGCTGCCACCCGTTCTTTACCGGCCGGCAGAAACTGCTCGACACGGAAGGCCGCGTTGAGCGGTTTACGAAGAAATTCGGCGCTCAGACGTCTGAGAGCCGTAAGAAGGCCGCCGCCGCAAAGACGGCCAAGACCAAGAAGGAAACGGCCTCAGCCGCCCGCTAACCCTGAAGTCTCAAGTTTCAAGTCTCAAGTCTGTCGCGATTCGCCCTCAAACTTCAGACTTGAGACTTCGGACTTACCCATCTTTTTCTGAATCCGTGCCAGGCGATGCCGAGCGGCTTCGACCCAGCGCCCACGTTCTCCGCCCTCCAGGGTGCGTAGGGCAAACGCCTTCGCCACCGCCAGGTCCCGGACACGATGCTCGTGGTGAATCGCGAGCGCTTCACTGGCTTCGCGAACGACGGGCTTCGGGCAGCCTCGCAGAGCGATGAGCTCGCGCCAGCAGGCCGCTGCCTCGTCGTACTGGCGAGCGCGGCGCAGAAGAAGCGCCAGCCCGCGCAGCGCGCTAATTCTGACGACTGGCAGACTGACACTCGCCTCGACCGAGATGGTGTAGGCCTCGTGCGCGCGTTCCTGGAGTCCGGCTCGCGCGTATACCTCGCCAAGCGCAAGCGCCTCGCTCGCATCTCGCGCCGCGTCTGGCCCCAGACGCACAAGATCCAGGAGCCGCGCGGTGAGGCCGGCCAGCGACAGCAGGTCCAGCCGGTTGTGCTCGAGCACATCAACGAGCGGCCGCGCATCACCCGATCGGACGAACTGAAAGTAGCGTCCAGGAATCTCGAACCCCGGCACATCGTCCACGCGCCGTGCATCCAGTATGTCCCGCTCCAGCGCGGTGAGGGAGCAACTCTCGCGCGCGGATGATCCCCAAAAGCGTCTGGCAGGATGCAGGACGTCGATGTGCGGCAGGCTGGCGCCCATCCACTCGAGGCGATGGAACAAGTAGCGCGTTTCGAGGACAGGCGCATCGAACGACTTGCCGTTGAAGCTGACGAGCGCGCCAGCCAGGGCCATCTCACCAGCCACGGCCGCGAGCAATTCGCGCTCGTCGGCGTAGCGCGTCAACAGGAATTGCCTGGTCAGGAAGGCGCCGTCAGCATCGAACCACCCGCAGCCGACCAGGAAGGCGTGCGTCCCCGCTCCACCGCTCAGTCCGGTCGTCTCCAGATCGAAGAAGAGGAACGGGGGTCCGGCCGCCCCGCCGCCCGTGAGGAGCGCCACCTCCGCCGAGCCGTCGGCTAGCTTGTACGCGATCGTCCCGACCGTGTCGCGACCGTGCCTGGTAGACGGCTCCTGCTTGCGCTCAACCACAAAGCACGAGGATTCGTGGCACAGGCGCCAGGATCCGCCGAGGACGAGGCGGAGGTCCGTGTCAGCGGCAGCAGGCAACACGGCCGGCGCCAATCGTGGGCGCCCGGTGCCCACGACCTCACGCAGCCGATCAGCGAGTGTAGGTGAATCCATCTTCAGGCGCCGTCCGACCCCGCGAGCAGCAGGTCCAGAATCCGCAGCGCCGCCGACTTGGCCAGCGGGCCCGTGTTGCCGACCGGACCCACGCATCCCGGACAGCCGTTCTCGCACGGGCACTCAGCAACCAGTCGCCTGGTCGCGGTCACAAGCTCGGCGTGCATGCGGAACAGCGGCTCGCTGAAACCGATGCCGCCTGGATAATTGTCGTACACGAAGATCCGCGCAGAGAGGGGGTCCGGCTCCGAATCGATGGAAATGCCAATGTCATGGCGATCGCACATGAGCAGCAGCTGTGCGACCTGTCGGATCGCGAACGACAGGCCGACGATGCCGTCACGGCGATCATCAGGCGCGAGCGGCAGCCGCCCCATCACCGAAGAGGGAATCGTCAGCCAATACGACGTTGTGTGCATCTGCTGCTCAGGCAGATCTAGCTCGCCTGAGCCGACGTTCTCGTTCGTGTAGAACTTGATCTTCTTGAAGCCCACCACGCGCGACACCACGCGGACTTCACCATGAGCGGGCAGTTGTTGATCGGCGATCGTGTCGAGAATCGTGACCTTCGCGTACGTGATCGCGTCGGTGTAGTAGTCGCAGTCGATCGCTCGAACGAACGCCTTGCGCCCGTCGAAGTCGAGGCGCTCCACCTGGTACAGCTTGCCCTCGACGATGTAGATGGCTTTCGGGTGCACGGTGGCTGGCCCGCTCGTGAAGTCGGTCTCCCCGATGACCTGTGTCTCATCGGTGATATCCACGACGACGAAGTTGTCCGACGACACGGACCGCAGACTGACCGCGTCGGCCGGATAGGACTCGTTGGTCCAGGCCCATTTTTCTATTTCTCGCGGGGCCCCACCCCCGCTCGCCTCCTGACCCTCGCCCTCCCTCGGCCTCGAGCGTAGACTCTCGGCCTCGGGCGAGGGCCGATGCACGAGGCCCTGCTCGGCGAGCACACTGAGGATCTCCTGCACGTCGTGCTGCTTGCCGAACGTCTCCGTCGTCGTGAACGGCAGCTCGAAGGTCGCGCACTTCACATGATCGACCAGGATGTGCAGGTTGTCCGGATCGATGAGCGCGCGTTCTGGCGACGCATCAAAGAAGTACGACGGGTTACGCACGACAAACTGGTCGAGCGGCGCACTGCTGGCCACCATCACCGCCGCCGACCGGCCGGATCGGCGCCCCGCGCGCCCGGCCCGCTGCCACGTGGCGGCGATGCTGCCGGGATAGCCGGCCATCACCGACACGTCGAGCGCGCCGATGTCGATGCCAAGCTCGAGCGCGTTGGTGGTCACCACTCCTCGAACGCTGCCATCCCGCAGGCCCTTCTCGATCTCGCGGCGCCGGTGCGGCAGATACCCCCCGCGGTACCCTCTGATCGGCTCGGGCCCTCCGGGGATTCCCGCGAAATCATCCTTCAGATACGTCGTCAGGATCTCGGTCGCCAGCCGGCTCTGCGCAAACACAATCGTCTGGAGACTCCGCTTGAGAAACTCCGACGCAATGCGCCGTGTCTCGCTCAAGTACGACCGCCGGATGCCAAGCTGACGGTTGACGACCGGCGGGTTGACGAACATAAAGAATTTCTCGCCGCGCGGTGCGCCGCTCTGGTCCACCAGCTCGAAGGTCTGCTCGGTGAGCCGCTCGGCCAATTCACGCGGATTGGCAATGGTCGCCGACGAGCAGAGAACGACCGGGTTCGATCCGTAGTGGCGGCAGACGCGGCGCAAGCGCCGCAAGACGTTGCAAAGATGGCTGCCGAATACGCCGCGGTAGGCATGCAGCTCGTCAATGACGACGTAGCGCAGGTTCTCGAACAGCTTGGCCCATCGTGGATGGTGCGGGAGGATGCCCGCATGCACCATGTCCGGATTGCTGAGCACCAGGTGCGCCCGCGCGCGGATGGTGCGCCGTGCGTCCTGCGGCGTATCACCGTCGTAGGTGAACACGCCGATCTCGTCGCCGGCGTTCGCGGCGATCGCTTCACACATCGCATGCAACTCGGCGAGCTGATCCTGCGCCAGCGCCTTTGTCGGGAACAGGTACAACGCCCGGCTCGAGGGATCCTGCAGAATCGAATGGAGGACCGGGGCGTTGTAGCACAGCGTCTTCCCGGACGCGGTCGGCGTCGTGACCACGACGTGACGTCCCGCCAGCGCGTGCTCGATGGCTTCGGCCTGATGGGTGTAGAGCTCAGTCACCCCTCTCGCCTCGAGCGCCGCCTGCAGGCGTGGCTCGAGCCCTGGGGGGAACGGCGCGTACTGCGCGGCCTGGGCCGGCAGGCGCCTTACGGACGTGACGTGGAGGTCCGGCGTGTCGGGCCTCTCGCGGACGCTGCCGGGCGCCAGCCGCTCAAGAGCGGCGTCGAGCGCCTGATCCTGGCGAGACTTCGCAGAAAGGACGTCGGAGCGAAGCGCCGCCGAATCGGGCATGGCGGACCGATAGTACCAGCCGATCAGAGGGCGATCAAGAGGTGAAAGTGCCCGTTATTGTGTGGCTACTTGGAGCTGTCGATCTTCGAAACGACTATCTCGCCTTGCTTCAGCTCGCCGGTCAGCTTGACAGGCTCGCCCGCGTGCTCCTTGAGCCCGGCAAAGTCTTGATTGGCGATATCGAAAATCTTGTCAGTCGTCACGAAGACGAACTTGCCCTTCTCGGTGCAGGCAATCACGCACTCCGGAGCCGTGAAGAGGCCCTGGGACATCTTCAGGTGGGACCGTCCACACGTGATGTCGCTAATGTCGCCGGTCCACGTCTGCTCCTGGGCGGCCGCATAGCCCCTGGTGCCGTGGCCAGCCGCGACAAGCACGAACACGGTCGCCATGCCCAGGAACGCCAGTTTCATCTTCATCTCAGCCTCCTCGGTTGCACGTACGGAATGCAGCGACGGTTCGAACTGCGGCTACGGTAGCACAAAGAGGAGTTTTGTGTCCGCGCTTCTCATCGACACGACGCTCGTCACTTCTGCACTCATCCTCACAGACGCGCCGGCGTACAACGCTCCTTTGCTCGCGCGCGCGCGAGATTTCGTTGACGTACAAAGTACCGACTGTTACGCTTTCGAAACATCAAGCCGATAGATTGGTGTACAGGAGATTTGAAGATGGATGTAAGCGAGCCGCGTGTGCGGCGCAGAGGTTTCTTCCTTCACTCCGCAGATACGAGCGAGCCGGAAATCGGCGAGACTGAAAATGCCGAAGGCTTCCCGTTTCGTTCCAGAACCGCCCGTTCCCAGACTCCCCGACAGTTTTCCAGTGTCCGACGGGCTGCATCACAGACGCAGGCCGACGAGGGACTCCCCGCGATTAGATCTGGGAGCGTGACTGGCAGCCGTCAACGGGGACACTTGCCCCGCTAATCCAGCTCGCGCGCGGCGAAACGAGGAACGCGACGACCGCCCCCACCTCCTCGGGGCGGCCAAACCGCCCGAATGGCAGCTCACGTCGCACGAAGTCGGCGATTTCGGCCGGCTCCTCCTGCTGACGACGGTGCCACGACCCCCCCGGAAACAGGATCGACCCAGGCGCAACGCTGTTGACGCGGATGTTGTCCCGCGCCAGTTGCTGCGCCATCGACTTGGCCAGGCTGATTTCCGCGGCTTTGACGGCGTTGTAGGTCATCCGGCCGCCTGATTCCCGGCCCCAAATCGACGCGATCATGACGATCGCTCCTCCACCACGCCGGCGCATCTGCGGGACGGCCAATCTGGATGCCCGAATCGCCGGAAGCAGCGTCTGGTCGATCGCTTCGGCCCACTCGGCGTCAGTCGTGCCGGTAATGTCGGACCCACGAGCAAGGCCAACGTTGTTGACAAGGATATCCAGGCCGCCGAAGGTCTCGACGGTCCGGGTCACAACCCGCTCAACGCCCTCGGCCGTTGCCAGGTCGGCAACTACCGGCAGAACTCGATCATTGCTCTGAGGATTCGCGGCGGGCGCCGCCGACCCGGCCAACCTCCGCAGTTCCTCGGCGGCCTCATGCAGCCGGGTTTGTCCACGAGCACAAATGGTCACCCGACAGCCCTCTCGGACGAGGGCCGCAGCGCTTCCCAAGCCCAAGCCGCGGCTGGAGCCGGTAACGATGGCGACTTTGTCGGCGAGGCCTAGGTCCACGGCCCTGGACTATACCCGATGGGTGAGAAAACGGGCGAGGGCGTCGTTGAACGCCGCCGGCTGCTCGAGACTCGAGAGGTGTCCGGCCCCGGTCACCACGGCGAGCTCGGAACCGGCAATTCTGCCGTGCATCTCCTCGGCCAGCGCACGGGGAGTCATCGTGTCTTCGTCGCCCACGAGGATGATCGTGGGGCAATGAATCTGCGCCAGGAGCGGCGTCGAGTCCGGCCGAGTCATCAGGACCCGGACAGCGCCGGCGATGGACTGCGGCGAGTTGGCCAGCACCAGGCTGCGGACGCGCTCGACGATCTCCGGCCTCCGCGCTCTGGTCGACTCGCCAAGCAGTTTGGGAATCATCTCGTCAGCGATGGCCGATGGCCCCCTTTCCGCCACCAGCTTCAGCATGCGCGCGCGTCCTTCCGCAGCCTCGAGCGTGTCGGCCTGCGACCGCGTGTCGGCCAGGATGAGTCCGCGGACGTAGCGTGGCGCATGGCGGAAGATGGCCAGAGCGGTGTACCCGCCCATCGACAAGCCACCGATGACGGCGTCCTCGACGTGGAGCGCGTCGAGCAGGTCGATGACGTCACCGGTGTAGTCGTCAACCGATACCGCTGGCGGGTCGGCGTTGTCGCCGTCACATCCGCGAAACTGCGGCGCCAGCACGCGCCAGCCGTGATCGGCTAACGCGAGCTGGGGTTCCCACATTCGAGCATTGAGAGGAAAAGCGTGAAGAAGGACGAGCGTGCCGCGCGCGCGCCCGGTCCCACGCGGCACAGATTCCAGATAGCGTAGACGTCCGACCGTCGGCATCCGTTTGACTCTACGCTAAGAGGAGGAATTTTGTGGCGGGAGCGGCTGCTCGACCGGGTGCGTTCCGGCTATGATGTGCCCCTGATGACGCGTTGGCTGTCTCTCCTCGGAATCCTGATAGTCGCGGTATTCGGGGCCCAACCCTCGGCCGCCGTTGACGTGTCCGAAGACGTGCCCGTCCCCGCCGGCACGGCCGCCATCGCCCGCGCGCTCGGTCTCGACACGGTCCCGGATCCCGCGCGCTTCGTCCTCGAGATCACGCGCCTCGCGCAAAACAGCCTCGACCGAAGGATTGAGAACCCACAAGCCCTTCGGCAGCAGCTTCGCCGAATGACGATTGAGGGGCGATCAACGGAACGTGTCCTTATGCCCTTGACGAGTCGGGTCTGGAGTGACGCCGTTTTCCGTCGCCAGGTTGGGCCGACCGAGATCCTCGTGACGATTCTCGGCGACAACCAGGCGTCGCTGCTGTGCCACGGCCTCGCGTCCATCGACGCCGACACGCTCCAGTATCTCGGCGACCATTCCCTGCTGCTGACAGACCTCTATCAGTCGAGCGCCGCGGCCTTCGGGGCTTTCGCCGGGAGCCTGCACATCCGCGGCGGTCGGGTCGTGCCGCCCGGTGGAGACTTCGCGAACGAGATCTGGGAGGAAGTCATCGGCGAAAAGGTCACAAGCCCCGATCGGTTCGTGAACGCGCTCTTCGCACAAGCCGACGGGCGATTAGCTTACCTGTACGACGCCATCGGCCAACTCGATCCCGCGCGCCGAAACTTCGCGCTCGGGCTGCAAATCGACGAGCCCGTCGCTCGACGCGGCGCAATGAAAGCCCTGGCGGACGCATGGGTCAGCGAGTTGCGAGACTGGCGACTCAACGAGCAGCCGTTCACCAGGCGGGTCTACGATGGTGCGTTGATGTTGATGCGCGTACGCGTCGAAGCGAGCGGCGCGCCGTCGCCTCCCGCCTCTCGCCTGCTGTGGACCTCGGTATTTCAGCCTCGACAATAGGCCCGCACCTCCCGCCTCACTCCTGACGCCCGGCGGTCGCGCCATCGACGCCGCGTGGCTCGTCGAGGCGACTGGAGGGGCCGATGTGCGCGAGCGAACCGACCGGCTGGATCAACTGGCGTTTGGCCAGCGCGTGTTCGGCTCAGCGGCCGCGGCCGACATGCCGGACGTCCTGGTCGCCCTGCGTGCGTTGCCTCGGTACCGCATGCTGATGCTCACCCTCGATCGCATGGGCATCAGGACGCCAGCCCTGTACACCGCAGCGGTGCGGCGTGCCGTCAGCCTGTCGGCGCTCGAGCCGACGCGGGCGTTCTCCGCGACAGCGCAATTTCAAGGAGCGCTTGCGCTTTTGTCGCGGATGGTGATGGCGCGGACGATCTCGCACGAGCGGGCCGAAGCGCTCGTCAGCCGTCTCGTCGCGTCGCCGCTGGCCGACGGGGGGTACAGAGGCGCCGTCGTACAGTGGCTCGCCGACGACCTTCGTCCAGCGATAAGCCGCGCCGATACGATGGAGGCGGCGATCATCGCGGCCCTCTCCGGTCCGGCGGTCGCCCCCGCGACTCCGCTCATTCAGTGGGAAGGGCAGGCGTACCGTTTCGATGTGGCCACGGCTGAGCGTCGGCGATTGGAGCGCGTGCACGAGAAGCAGGGAGGCCCGCCAATCGATCTCGCCCTCGATATCAACGCCGCCGCCCGTACCCTGGCCTCGCCGTCCCTGACGCTGGTCCAGCTCCAGGCGACAACGGCGCGGTTGCGGTCGATGGCGAGTAGCTACGCTGGGGAACTGATCCGTGCGGAGGCGGCGTCCGAGAGCCTTCCAGCAGGCGTGGACGCGCCTGCCAAGGTCGGCGACGGCCTTGGA